>JALZNB010000237.1 GCA_030857905.1 Actinomycetota bacterium | reverse complement strand
CGTTTCTGTGCAAAGCCGGCCACCCCGAACACCACCCAACCCCGCCGCGTCTCCCCGGGCGGGACGTCACCACCGATCTGGGGGCGGTCCGTGCCAGCCAAAGCCACCTGCGACCGGCGACCTTCGGAGTCGGTCACCTCCATCTGCAGCAGCGTCGATACGACCTGCAGCTCGTCACCGGTGTTCACCACGGTCATCTCGACACCGACGAACCGCTGACCGGGTGCCGGCGTGTCGAGCTGGTTGGTCGCCGCGAACGGGTCCTCGACAGCCTCCACGGTGACGTCGAGATCCCCCGTGTGAGCCGTCTCACCGACCGCGAACACCTCTTGCCCTCCCGGCGTCGACGGATCCTCGGCGTTCTCCTCGGTCGTGTCGGAGCCGTTCCCGCCGCTACTGGCCTCGTCGTCGCCCCCACTGCCCGCGACGGCGGCGATGATGCCGCCCAACACGGCGAGCGCGACGACCGCGGCAACGGCGATGAGACAGCCCTTCCCGACGCCGCTCTTCTTCTGTGGTGGTACGGCGTACCCCTGCGCTGGCCCGGGTCCGGCGACCGGGGCGGGACGTGACTGGCCGGTCCACCGTTCACCGTCCCAGTACCGCTGCTGGCCGGGTTGACGGGGGTCGGGATGCCATCCGGCCGGAGGGTTGCTCATGGGCGGCGACCCTAGTTCGCTTCTGACGAGAAGATAGGCAGAGCAGCCACCGCGTGCACCAACGGGCCCGGGTCGACGAAGGTGTAGATGGCCGTCGAGATGGGGGAGCGGTGTCGCAGCAGCTCCTGTGTGGCTCGCAGATCCCGCCCGGTGGTGCGGTAGGCGTGGGAACCAAACCAGTGACGGCACGTATGCAGTGAGTGGTCCACCCCGATGCCGTGCAGGTACCGGTTCGCGAGCTGGCTGATCCGGTGTGGCGGCGTCGGTCCCGGCTGGCTGTCGAAACGGGGGAACAGCCAGCCCCGCCGCGGCATGGTCACCAACAGGTCGACCAGCACTGGGGCGAGCGGCACCGACGACATCCCCCCGCCCTTGCCTTCGGCGACCAGCAGCAGCGGTGGGTCCTGGTCGAGGAGGACGTGGTCTCCGCGCAGCCCGCTGATCTCACAGGCCCGCAGCCCGGCGTAGGCGGCCAAGTGCAGAATCGGACCCACCCGTTCTGGAGCGAGCTCGAGGGCCATGGCGAGGTCACCGTCGGGCATCGGGCGGGGGAGGCGACGGGGGAGACGGGGCCGGACGAGCCGCATCGTCGGATCGAGGCGGACCAGACCATCGAAGATGGCCCACCGGTAGAAGCCGCGCAGGTGACTGATCTCGGTGGCCCGGGCCTCGGGCTGCAGGGGCCTGTCGAGGAACGCGACGAGGTCGTCGGTGCTCGCGGTCAACAGGTCCCGGTCGCCGAGGTGGCGGGCGAGACGGCGCAGTGCTCGACGCCGCTGGTCGATGGTTCCGGGGCGCAGGTTCCGGTAGGTGAGGTGAGTGAGATGACGCCCGATGAGGTCCAAAGCCCTCCCGGTCGTGACGCAGGGTGAACACGGTACCTACCCACCGCGGTCAGATCAGCGCCAGATCCGGCACCCCCAGCGGTTGCAGGTCCTCGTCGAACAAGGAAAGCTCGTCCAGCTCACCATCGAGTACCGCGAGGTCTGGGCGTGCGAACCTTTCAGTTCTGACGTAGAAGAAGGCCGCCGGGACGTTGCAGATGTCGGCGTAGGCCTCGACCACGTCCTGTAGGCGGATGCGGGTCGGCTGGTTGGTCCCACGTTCCCACGCGGTGACGGCGCCCTTGCTGATCGGTTGGCCGAACCGCTCGCTGAGCTGCTCGGCCATGCGCTCGGCGGACTTGATGCCGGCCCAGTCCCGCGCCTTGCGCAGTCGATCACCCAGCGTGAACTCGGGCCAAGTGTTCTCGACCGTGACCGTGCTCATGCGGTCACCATACCCCTTATGCACAGTCTGCACAAGATATCTGTGGATAACTAACACTTGCCAGAGACTCTGATATTTGTCAGACTGTCTAGCGATGGGCGATCTACTCACGGCGACCGAAGTGGCGAAGCGGCTCCGGGTGAGCGTAGCGACCGTGAACCGCTACGCCCGTGAAGGGCTGCTGCCCGCCGTGCGCCTGCCGGGAGGCACCTGGCGCTACCGGGTGAGCGACATCGACGAGCTACTCATCCCCGTCGAGCCGACCGGCCCCGGGGACGCCGCCTAATGCGAGCGCCGCCCACGGTGGTTGCACCGAAGCATGACCCAGCCCCCACTGCCGGTAGGCCGGCGAGGCGGAAGCGCGACGTCCTGGTGCAGTGCGACCGCTGCGGCGTGAACGGCACCGGCCGCATCGCCGGTGACCGACTGGTGTCGATCAACATCGCCGCCCGCGGGCTTCGTCATGCCGACTGCGGCGGGTCTCTCGTCACGTTCGACATCGAGGTCGGCCAGTGAGCCGAACCCACGGCAGCGAGCCCTACAGCGTCCGTCTCGTGGAACGGTGGCTCGTCGGCACCTATCGGCCGACCCTGTTGCCACAGTCCGACGGCATCTTCCACGCCTACGAGCTGGCGGATGGGCGCAGGGTGGTTGTCCCCGGGCCCTCAGCCAGGAACCGCCCGATCGCCACGGGCACAGCCCACAAGGTCGCTGCCGATCTCGGCTTGTCGTTCGAGGAGTTCCGCGAGTCGATCGGGTTCCCGATCGTCAAGCACTCCAAGCCGGTCCGTAAGGCGGTACGCGACGAGCGCCGTACCGCCACCCGCCGAGATGTGATCGGCGCCGCCGCCGAGATCCGGGCGGCGCTGGCCCGCCTCGAGGGCGCCATCAAGCAAGGCCAGCGGGACTCCACCTTCTATCTCGAGCTGCACGGGCACCTTGTCAGGGCGCTCCGAGCCACCAAGGACGCCATCACGGAAGCCAACCGAACGGGAGCACGGAATGTCTGACCCGAAGTTCACCCGCACCGCCAAGGCCGCGAAGTCGGATCGGCTCACCAAGTGGGACC
>JALZNB010000235.1 GCA_030857905.1 Actinomycetota bacterium | reverse complement strand
GGCCTGCTCAGATCTGGCGCCAGAGAGCGGGCACGTTCGGCGGCTCCCAGCCAGGCTGCGAGGTGTGGCCCTGCCACGCCTGATACCGGTTGCCGTTGTAGGTGACCTGCGCTCCGGTCGCGTACGGGGTGTACGCGGCCCAGGTGCCACCGACCGGCGGGGTGGTGGTCGGCTGAGTGGGCTGGGTCGTGCTCGTCGGCGGGTTGCCGCCACCGCTCACCGTCAGCCGCAGGCCGTAGACCTGGAGGATCTCGTTCACCGGCTGGAAGTAGATGACGCCACCGGAGGTGCAGTTGCCGGAGCCGCCGGAGGTCACGCCCTGCGCCTGGTCACCGGTGAGCCACGAGCCGCCGGAGTCGCCGGGCTCGGCGCACGCGTTGGTGCGGGTCAGCCCGGTGATGGTGCCTTCGGGGTAGGTGACCGACGCGTTCTTCTGCTGGATGGTGCCGCAGCGCCACCCGGTCGTGGAACCGGAGCGGCAGACCGACGAGCCGACCGGGGCCTCGGTCGAACCGGCGACCGGGACGGTGCCCGGGTAGCGGTTCACCAGCGCGCGCGGGGTGTTGCCCGCGGCGGTGCGGACCCAGGCGTAGTCGTTGCCGGGGAAGCTGGAGCCCGCGACCTGACCGCTCGGGTTCGAGGTCTGGGTTCCGGTGCCGCCGCAGTGGCCCGCGGTGACGAACCCGCCCTCGACGGCGAAGCCGATCGAGCAGCGGCCCTGGCCGAAGGTGTAGGCGTTGCCGCCGACGATATCGATCAGCGGTTTCGGGTCCTCTGTGGACACTTCGACGCGCACGGCGTCAGAGCCCGCCGCTGTCGCCCACGCCTTGGCGGCGTCCTGGCCTCCCGCCTTGGCGAGCACGACGATGGAGTTCGTCGCGGCGTCGACATACCAGCCGGGGACCGACTTGGGGGCCTTCGCCGAACCGGCGTCGAGTCGAGCCTTGGCCGCGTCGAGCTGGGCCGCGCTGCGGGTGACGGTCTTGGGGACCGCCCCGCCCGCCCGGACCTGGTCTGCCTTGCTCGGGTCGGTGATCGCCACTGTCAGGGTGGCGTCGCTGTCGAGCCAGGCGCCCGAGTAGGCCGCGCCGAGCGAGCCGCGCAGGGCGGCTTCGGTCTTGGCCGCGGTGCGCTCCCGATCCAGGCGGTTGACCGCCTGGTCCGGGGTCAGGTGCAGGTCACGGACCATGGCGGCGACCAGCGGGTCGGCGGTGCGGTCCGGTTGGCCCGCTGTCGCCGTTGGGGTGAGGGCGATGGCGGTGGCCAGGCCCGCCACGGTGAATGCCGTCGAAGCGACGGCGATGAGCTTGCGGTTCATCCGCTCTCCCGAAGATGAGGGCGTGCAGGGTGGGACGTTCCGAAGGTATGCCTCAGATCACCCATATTGGTACATACCAATCAGGTCATACCGTCTGTCAAGCTGGACCCATGAACAGTCGAGAAAGCTCTGTCGCACCTGGTGGGAGCGTTCCCCGCCGTCGCGTGTTGGTCACCGGCGCCGCCGGGGGAATCGGTGCGGCGGTCGCCACCAAGTTCGCCGCCCTTGGTGACCGGGTGGCGGTGCACTACTCCACGAGTCGCGAGCGCGCCGAGCGCCTGCGCGACGACCTTCCCGGGGACGGACACATCGTCGTCGGTGCCGACCTCGCCGACCCGGACGCGGTGGCCCGACTCGCCGAGGACACGGCGGAGGGGCTGGGCGGCATCGACATCCTGGTCAACAACGCCGCCACCCTCACCCCCGAGCACAAGATCGCCGAGACCGGGTACGCCGAGTGGGCCCAGGCGTGGCAGCGGATCGTCTCGGTCAACCTGATCGGCGCCGCCAACCTGATTCACCAGGTGGCGACCAGGATGATCGCCCAAGGCACCGGCGGACGGATCGTCAACATCGGCTCGCGGGGCGCCTTTCGTGGCGAGCCGGACTATCCGGCGTATGGGGCGAGCAAGGCCGGCCTGCACGCGATGGGCCAGTCGCTCGCGATAGCGCTGGCGCCGCACGGGATCGCGGTCACCTCGGTGGCGCCCGGGTTCGTCGAAACCGAGCGGGTGTCCGACAGACTCGCGGGCGTGCAAGGCCAGACAATCCGGGCGCAAAGCCCATTTGACCGGGTCGCCACTCCCGAGGAGATCGCGGCGGCGGTGGTCTATCTCGCCTCACGGGAGGCACTGTGGGCCTCCGGCGCGGTACTGGATCTCAACGGCGCGTCCTACCTGCGAACCTAGTGGCGTGGCACGGCTTGGCGAACTTTCTCTGGCCGCCGCGCCCGATGCGGCACTAGGGTCGCAATGATGACGGACCGATTTGATGTTGTCGTCGTGGGTGGCGGGCACAACGCGCTGGTGGCCGCCGCTTACCTGGCCAAAGCCGGACGTTCGGTCCTCGTGCTCGAACGGCTCGACCATGTCGGGGGCGCGGCGGTCAGCGCCAGCCCGTTCCCCGGCGTTCGGCTTTCGCGCTACTCGTACCTGGTCAGCCTGCTGCCGGATCAGATCGTCGCCGATCTCGGGTTGCGGCTGGATCTGCGCTCCCGGGCCGTGTCGTCGTACACGCCGACAGTTCGCGCGGGCAAGGCGGTCGGGTTGCTGGTCGAGCGGTCGCCAGGACAGGCGACAGCCGAATCGTTCCGCGAGTTGACCGGATCGGACACCGAATACGCGCGCTGGCGAGAGTTCTACGCTTCACTTGAACGGTTGGCGCAGGTTGTCGCCCCGACTTTGTTGCAACCACTGCCAACCCGTGACGCACTACGTCAGCAAGTGATCGATGCCGCTGGTGAAACCGTGTGGCGGCAAGTATTCGAGCGACCGCTGGGTGAGGCGATCGAGACCACTTTCGCCGACGACATCGTGCGCGGGGTCGTCGCGATCGACGGTCTGATCGGCACACACACCTCGCTTCTATCGCCGGATCTCCTTGCCAACCGGTGCTTTCTGTACCACGTCATCGGCAACGCGACAGGGGAGTGGCGGGTGCCGGTCGGTGGGATGGGCGCGGTCACCGCCGAACTCGCCCGCGTCGCGCGGGCCGCCGGAGCCACGGTGGTCACCGGAGCTGACGTTACCTCGGTGGCGGTCGACGGCCGGACAGGCGAGGTCGGGTACCTGCTCGACGACGTGGAACACGTGGTGGGCGCGGACTTCGTGCTGTCCGGTGTCGCGCCCGCTGTGCTGGAGAGGTTGCGCGGGCGCGAGCCCGGCCCGCCCCCGGTAGGTGCGCAGCTCAAGATGAACATCCTGTTGGACAGACTGCCTCGATTGCGCTCCGGGGTGGACCCGCGGCAGGCGTTCGCCGGGACATTCCATCTGGACGAGTCCTATTCGGAACTGGAAAACGCCTACCGGGCAAGCGTTTCCGGGGAACTTCCGGCGGCGTCTGGTGAGGCGTACTGCCACACGCTGACCGATCCGTCCATTTTGGACCCCGCGCTCGCCGCGTCCGGCGCGCACACGCTGACCCTCTTCGGCCTGCATCTGCCACCCGCGTTGTTCGCCTCGGACAACAGTGCGACGCGCGATGACGTGGTCGACCGATTCACCGCTGCCCTCGACAAGCACCTGGTCGACCCGATCGCGGAATGTGTGGCCCGCGACGCCGATGGGCAACCTTGTGTGGAAGCGCGAACTCCCGTGGACCTGGAGGCGGAATTGCGGATGCCCGGCGGCAACATCTTCCATGGCGACCTGGCCTGGCCATTCGCCGACGACGGCGGCTGGGGCGTGGCGACGGATGTCCCGAACCTGCTGATCTGTGGCAGCGGCGCCCGCAGGGGTGGCGCCGTGAGCGGGATCGGCGGCCACAACGCGGCGAAGGCGGTGCTCGGGTGATGGCCCAGTGGAGTAACCACAAGAAGGCGCGACGGGTCGTGCTCGCCTACCTGGCCGTGGTGGTCGTCGTTTTCGTGGGAGTGCTGATCAGCCTGGCACTGCACGACTCGCCAGACGCCTCGTTCGCGCCGGTACTGGCCGTGGTGGTGACGTTGCCGAGTTCGCTCGCGGTCCTGTTGCTGCCGGAGATCGCGGAGCCGTGGAACGGAGTCCTGGGCAGCGCGGTGCTGGTGGCGGCCGCACTGGTCCAGGCATGGCTGTTGTGGCTGGTGTTCCGCGGCGAGCGGGCGTAGTTGGGGGCTCGGTTGCGAGCCCCCAAGCCGCGCTAGCCGGTGGCCAACTGGGCCTTGACCTGGGCCAGTGACGGGTTGGTCAACGCGTTGCCGTTCGGGAAGTGCAACGTGGGGACCGTCTGGTTCCCGCCGTTGACGCTCATGACGAAGTCAGCGGCGCCAGGGGTCTGCTCGATGTCGACCTCGGCGTACTCGATGCCGTCGGCGTCGAGCTGGGTCTTGAGCCTGCGGCAGTAGCCGCACCAGGTGGTCGAGTACAGGGTCAGGGTGCTTGGCGGCACGGCCATCGGTGACACTCCCGGAGTCGCGCGGAATGGGGACGGTGATCTCGGAGACCACAGTGGGCTACAACGTCACCGCGGGCGCCGACCATGCCAGATGAGCGCCACGTCACACCGATGGGGGTGTGGTGATCGGCTCCAGTCGCACCACGATCGACTTCGACGTCGGGGTGTTGGAGGTGTCCGCCGTCGAATCGAGCGGCACCAGCGCGTTCGCCTCCGGGAAGTACGCGGCCGCGCAGCCGCGCGCGGCCGGGTAGGCCACGACCCGAAACGCCTCGGCCCTGCGCTCCTGCGTTCCGTTCGGGCCAGGCCACTCGCTGATCAGGTCGACCATCTCGCCGTCGAGCAGCGAAAGCTCGGCGAGATCGCCAGGATTGACCATCACGACCCGGCGGGCGTCCTTGATGCCCCGGTATCGGTCGTCCAGACCGTAGATGGTGGTGTTGTACTGGTCGTGGCTGCGCAGGGTCTGCAACAGCAGTCGCCCCTTCGGAACCCGCAACACCGTCAGCGGGTTCGCCGTGAACTGCGCCTTGTTGTTGCGCGTCCCGGAGAACTCCCGCGCGTCCCGCGGAGCGTGCGGCAGCACGAACCCGTCGGGCCCGCGCACCTTCTCGTTGTAGGACTCGCAGCCGGGAACGACCCGGGCGATGCTGTCGCGGATTCGGTCGTAATCGCCCTCGAACTCCGCCCACGGCACCGGATGATCGGCTCCGAGCAGCGCGCGAGCGATCCCACACACGATGGCGACCTCCGAGCGCAGGTGCGCGCTCGCCGGTTCGAGACGGCCGCGCGAGCGGTGCACCACCGACATCGAGTCCTCGACCGTGACGAACTGCTCCTTGTCACGCTGGGTGTCGCGCTCGGTGCGCCCCAGCGTCGGCAGGATCAACGCCGTGCGGCCATGCACGAGGTGAGAGCGGTTGAGCTTGGTCGAGACCTGCACGGTCAGCTCGCACGAGCGCAGCGCGGCCTCGGTCACCTCGGTGTCCGGCGACGCCGCCGCGAAGTTGCCGCCGACCGCGACGAACACCTTCGCCCGACGGTCACGCATCGCCCGGATCGCGTTGACCGTGTCGTGGCCGTGCTCGCGCGGGACCGTGATGCCGAACTCGGTCTCCAGCGCGGACAGGAACTTCTCCGGCATCTTCTCCCAGATGCCCATCGTGCGGTCGCCCTGCACGTTGGAGTGCCCGCGCACCGGGCACAGGCCCGCGCCCGGCTTGCCGATCATGCCGCGCATCAGCACGACGTTGGCGATCTCGCGGATCGTCGGCACCGAGTGCTTGTGCTGGGTCAGGCCCATCGCCCAGCACACGATCGTGCGTTCCGAATCGGCGAACGCGCGCGCGACGGTCTCGATCTCCACGCGGGTCAGACCGGTCGCGGTCAGCACCTCGTCCCAGTCGACATCGCGCACGCTGGCCGCGTACTCGTCGAAGTTGTCGGTGAGCCCGTCGATGAACTCCTGGTCGAGCACGGTGCCCGGCGCTTGGGCTTCCCAACGCAGCAACAGATGCCCGATCGCCTGGAACAGCGCCTGATCGCCGCCCAGCCTGATCTGGCAGAAGTCGTCGGCCAACGGTGTGCCCTTGCCGATCACACCGCGCACGTTCTGCGGGTTCTTGAACCGCAGCAAACCCGCCTCCGGCAACGGGTTGACCGCGATGATCCGCGCGCCCGCGGCCTTGGCCCCCTCCAGCGCGGTCAACATCCGGGGGTGGTTGGTCCCCGGGTTCTGTCCCACGACCACGATCAGGTCGGCCTTGGCGAAATCGGCCAGCGTGACCGAGCCTTTGCCGATACCCGTGGTCTGCGCCAGCGCGGCACCGGAAGACTCGTGGCACATGTTCGAGCAGTCGGGCAGGTTGTTGGTGCCGAACGAGCGGACCAGCAGTTGGTAGAGGAACGCGGCCTCATTGCTGGTGCGACCCGAGGTGTAGAACACGGACTCGTCCGGGGTGGACAGGGCACGCAGGTGTTCGGCGATCAACCCGAACGCCGCGTCCCAGCCGATCGGCTCGTAGTGGTCGGCGCCCGGCCGCAGCACCATCGGCTCGGTGATCCGACCCTGTTGTCCCAGCCAGTAATCGCTGCGCGTCGCCAACGCGCCGACAGGGTGTTCGGCGAAGAACTCCGGCCCGACCCGCCGCCGCGTCGCCTCCTCGGCGACCGCCTTCGCGCCGTTCTCGCAGAACTCGGCCAGCCTGCGGTGCCCGTGCGGTTCCGGCCACGCACACCCCGGGCAGTCGAAGCCCTCACGCTGGTTGAGCAGCCGCAACGTCTGGGCCGTCCGACCGACGCCCATCTGCTCGACACCGCGGGCCAACGACACCGCGACGCCGGGAATACCGGCGGCCCACTCCTTCGGGGCGGTCACGGACAGGTCGGATTCGGCGATGTCCCGCTCAGGAGGCTTGCGCACCATGAGTCCATCCTCGGTCACGGCGAGCGCGAACGCCACGTTGTGCGCGGACTCGCCCCCAAGGGAGGCCAGATGGACCCGCATGGCTCACGAAGTGGAGCAGCCGCTTTCGGCGGGCAGTGGCGCTGTCGGATCGAAATACGCCGAGCGGTCCTGGCGTGGGAGGACCGTTCCGGACGACCCTTGCGGATGATTCGGGTCGAGATGGGCCGGGGCCAGGAAACCGCGCTTGTACCAGTCGCAGGCGATGGAGTAGCCGAACCCGCCCACGTTTCCGTACCAGAGCCCCTGGCTGCCCGGCGTCCACCGAGGGCCCGACCGCAGCACGTACTCGACCTCGGCGCGAACCACCACGACGACATCCATCGCGTCGGTCAGCGTCGACGGGTCGGGGGCGTCGAAGGCGTAGGCGAACACGAAATTGGTCTGCACGAGCAGCTCACCAGGCCCGCCCGTCGCGACCCGCATCGAACCGGTGACCTTCGGTGGCGCGGGCAGCAGCGTCGCGGCCTTGGCGATCAGGCTGACCAGTGACTGAGCCTGCGGTTCGCGGCCATCGCCGAACAACGGCTGCAACTGCCTGCGCGCGTCCGGTGCCAGCAGACCCAGGTACCCGTTCGGGTCGTGGTCGATCAACAGCTTCGGGTCGATGCGGCTGGCGATCAACGCCTCGCGCACGGTGGCGGTCGCGGCGGCGACGGTCTCCGCGCTGAACTCACCCACCTGCATCGGCGGCGGCGTCACGATGCCGTCGGCTCCCGCTCCCCACTGCTCGGCGGGCGTTCCCGCGAACGGCGCGGTGAGGTCGACGGCGGGCTCGGTGGGCCGCAACCGCTCGGGCGCGGCGGGCTGCGACGTCGTGTCGCCGGGAAGGCCCTTGTTGAACATGCCGATGCCGATCATCAACATGAGCACGGCGACGACGGCGATCAGCACCATCAGCGTGACCAGCCATCGTTCGAGACGGCGACGGCGTGCCACGCGGAACATCGCCCGCACATCAGCACGCGCCGCCGCCCGAAGACGACTGCGCCACTCGTCGTCCCGCACCGCTGCGGGATCGCCGAACTCACGTTGGTCCACCGGCCCCCCAAGGGCGTGCCAGATCCGGGTCTCCGGCCTGGTTGAGGAAGCGACTGTCTGGTGCCCAGGTCATCGATACGGCGAGGGCCAGCGTTAACAAACCGCGCCTTTCGGGTGCTGCGTGCTGCGATGAACGGCACGGAAAGTCAGCCCAACGGTCGTTTCGGGCATACGGTGTAGCGCTTGTTGCTCCAATTGGTCTGACGGGATCGGTCCTAACGGGTCCCGCCGGTTGTCCGATCGGGTGCGCCCGGAGGGAGGCCAACCCCGAACGCCGAGGTGGACACGAACCGCGACGTGTCGTCCGTCATGTCGCGACGGCAAGCGCCCGCCTCGATCTGTTTCCGCAGGCCTTCGTAGACTCTCCGTTCGTGACTGAGACCACCTTCGCGCAGACCACCGACCTTCCGCAGGCCTGGGAGCCCGCCGCGGTAGAGGCGGAGCTGTACGAGGGCTGGGTAGCCGCCGGTTACTTCACCGCCGACGTGGCGAGCGACAAGCCGCCGTTCAGCATCGTGCTGCCGCCGCCGAACGTCACCGGCAGCCTGCACATGGGTCACGCCCTCAACCACACGGTCATGGACGCCCTGACCCGCCGCAAGCGCATGCAGGGCTTCGAGACCCTGTGGCTGCCGGGGATGGACCACGCGGGCATCGCCACCCAGAACGTCGTGGAACGCCAGCTCGCGGCCGAGGGACTGTCCCGGCACGACCTGGGCCGGGAGAAGTTCGTCGAGCGGGTCTGGGCGTGGAAGGCCGAGTCCGGCGGCAAGATCCTCGACCAGATGCGCCGCCTCGGCGACGGCGTCGACTGGTCCCGTGAGCGCTTCACCATGGACGAGGGCCTGTCCCACGCCGTGCAGACGATCTTCAAGAAGCTCTTCGACGACGGCCTGATCTACCGCGCCGAGCGCATCATCAACTGGTGCCCGCGCTGCCGCACCGCCCTCAGCGACATCGAGGTCGAGCACTCCGACGACGAGGGAGAGCTGGTCTCCATCCGCTACGGCGTCGGCGCCGACGCGATCGTGGTCGCCACGACCCGCGTGGAGACCATGCTCGGTGACACGGCGGTCGCCGTGCACCCCGACGACGAGCGCTACCAGCACCTCATCGGTACCGAGGTCGAACTCCCGCTGACCGGCCGCCGCATCCCCATCGTGGGCGACCAGCACGTCGACCCGGAGTTCGGCACTGGCGCGGTCAAGGTCACCCCCGCGCACGACCCGAACGACTTCGAGATCGGCAGGCGGCATTCGCTGCCGTCGCTGACGATCATGGATACGGCGGGCGTGGTCACCGCGCCCGGCCCGTTCGAGGGTCTCGACCGGTTCGAGGCGCGGCCCGCCGTGGTCGCCGCGCTGCGGGCCGACAACCGGATCGTCGCCGAGAAGCGCCCGTACCTGCACTCCGTGGGCCACTGTTCGCGCTGCGACACGGTCGTCGAGCCGAGGCTGTCGTTGCAGTGGTGGGTCAACGTCGAGCCGCTGGCCCGCGCGGCGGGCGACGCGGTGCGCGACGGCCGTACCCAGGTGCACCCGCCGGAGTTGGCCAAGCGCTACTTCGACTGGGTCGACAACATGCACGACTGGACCATTTCGCGACAGCTCTGGTGGGGCCACCGCATCCCGGTCTGGTACGGCCCGAACGATGAGGTCGTCTGCGTCGGACCGAACGAAGAGCCGCCAACCGGTGAGGGCTGGACGCAGGACCCGGACGTGCTCGACACGTGGTTCTCCTCGGCGCTGTGGCCGTTCTCCACGCTCGGCTGGCCGGACAAGACGGCGGACCTGGCGAAGTTCTACCCGACCAGCGTGCTGTCCACCGGCTACGACATCTTGTTCTTCTGGGTCGCCCGGATGATGATGTTCGGCCTCTACGCCCAGGACGGCGTCCAGCCGTTCGATCACGTTTACCTGCACGGCCTCATCAGGGACGCGCAGGGCAAGAAGATGTCGAAGTCGCGCGGCAACGTGATCGACCCGCTCGACTGGCTCGACCGCTTCGGCGCCGACGCGACCCGGTTCACCCTCGCCAGGGGCGCGAACCCGGGCAGCGACATGGCCCTGGCCGAGGACTGGGTCGCCGGCTCGCGCAACTTCTGCACGAAACTGTGGAACGCCAGCCGCTTCGCGCTCATGAACGGTGCCACCACGGCGGTCCCCGTGCCCGACCGCGCGTCACTGACCGACGCCGACCGCTGGATTCTGGACCTCGCCGACACCCTGGTGTCCGATGTGGACGCCATGTTCGACGGCTTCCAGTTCGCCAAGCTCTGCGACGCGCTCTACCACTTCACCTGGGACCAGTACTGCGACTGGTACCTGGAGCTGGCGAAGGTCCAGATCGCCGAAGGCGGCGCGCGGGCCGAGTCGACCCGCGCGGTGCTCGGTCACGTGCTGGACACGGTCCTGCGACTGCTGCACCCGGTGATCCCGTTCATCACCGAGGTGCTGTGGAAGTCGTTGACGGGCAAGGAATCCGTGGTCATCGCCGAGTGGCCCGCCCGGTCGGACGCGACCGCGGACACGGCCGCCACCCGGCGGGTGGAGGACGTGCAGAAGCTCATCACCGAGATCCGCCGGTTCCGCGCCGACCAGGGCCTCAAGCCGGGCCAGAAGGTCGCCGCGCGACTGTCCGGGGTGGATGAATCCGGCCTCGCCGCACACGCGAGCGCGATCACATCGTTGGCGAGGTTGCAGGAGCCCGGGGAGTCGTTCGCGGCAAGTGCCTCGCTGGAGATCTCGCTGTCCGGCGGGACGGCCGCGGTCGAACTCGACCTGTCCGGCACCGTCGATCTCGTGGCCGAACGCAAGCGCCTCGCCAAGGACCTCGCCGCCGCCGAGAAGGAACTCGCCCAGTGCGAGGCCAAACTGGGCAACGCCAAGTTCACCGACAAGGCCCCCGCCGACGTCGTCGACAAGATCCGGGCCCGCAAGGACGTGGCGTTCGCCGAGATCGAGCGCATCACAGCCCGCATGGCCGCGCTGCCGTCGGCCTAGACCGATGTGGCGGGAGCGCGGTTTCGGCCTGCGAGGCCGCGCGTAGACTCGGCGGGTGACTTTCCGCTACCTCGGAGGAGCTTGACCGTGCCCGAACTTGACCAAGGGGCACTGGAGGAACTTCGCCAGGTCGAGTCCGAACTGGACACGCGGTGGCCGGAGACGAGGATCGAGCCGTCGCTGGCCCGGATCGCCGCGCTGGTCGACGTGCTCGCTGGCCCGCACCGGGCGTATCCGGTCTTCCAGGTCGGTGGAACCAACGGTAAGACCTCCACCACCAGGATGATCGACGCGCTGCTCACCCGCATCGGGTTGCGCACCGGCCGGTTCACCAGTCCTCACCTGCAGGTCGTCACCGAACGCATCAGCCTCGACAACGCGCCCATCAGCGCGGAGCGCTACGTCGAGGTCTACCGCGACATCGAGCCCTACCTCGGCATGGTCGACGAGCAGACCGATGTGCGGATGAGCAAGTTCGAGGTGCTCACCGCGATGGCGTTCGCCGCCTTCGCCGACGCCCCGGTCGACGCGGCCGTGCTCGAAGTGGGCCTCGGCGGCACCTGGGACGCCACCAACGTCGCCGACGCCCGGATCGCGGCGATCGGCCCCATCGGCATCGACCACGTCGAGTACCTCGGCTCCGACCTGCTCGGCATCGCACGGGAGAAGGCCGGGATCATCAAGCCCGGCACGATCGCGCTGCTCGCCGAGCAGGACGAGGCCGTCACCCGGGTTCTGCTCGAACGCGCGGCCGAGGTCGACGCCACCGTCGCCCGCGCGGGCATGGAGTTCGGTGTGCTCCAGCGCGATGTGGCCATCGGCGGCCAACTCCTCAAGATCCAGGGCCTCGGCGGCGTCTACGACGAGGTCTTCCTCCCGCTGCACGGCGCCCATCAGGCGGCCAACGCCGCGCTGGCGCTGGCCGCCGTCGAGGCGTTCTTCGGCGCGGGCGCGCAGCGACAGCTCGACGTCGAGGCGATCCGCGAGGCGTTCGCGACCGTGGTTGTCCCAGGTCGTCTGGAACGTCTGCGCACGGCACCCAGCCTCTTCATCGACGCCGCCCACAACCCGCACGGCGCCACGGCGTTGGCCGCCGCACTCAGCGAGGAGTTCGGCTTCCGCAGGCTCGTCGGCGTACTCGGTGTCATGGCGGACAAGGACGCGGGCGGCATCCTCACCGCACTCGAGCCAGTGCTGACCGACGTCGTGGTCACCGCCAACTCCTCCACGCGCGCCATGGACCCCGACCGGCTCGCCGAACTCGCGGTCGAGGTCTTCGGCGAAGAGCGGGTCACCGTCGCCTCCCACCTCGACGACGCCATCGAGACCGCCGTCGCGCTCGCCGAGGAATCCGAGGACCCGAACGAACCGATGTACGGCGGGGGAGTGGTGGCCACCGGATCGGTGGTCACCGCGGGCGAGGTCCGTGCCCTGATGGGCAAGGAGCCGGTGTGAGCGCCCCCGACCCGATGAAGGGTTTCCGCGGGGTGATGGCCGCGATGCTGATCCTTGAGGCCATCGTGGTCATGCTCGCCCTGTTGGTCGTCACCAAGTCCGGCGGCGGCGGGGCCGGCTGGCAAGGTTGGCTCGTCGGCGGTCTGGCGCTCGCGATGATCCTGACCTGCGGCGTCCTTGGCAGACCGTGGGGCATGTGGATCGCCGTCGGCCTGCAGGTCGTGATGATCCTGGGCTACTTCGCCCTGCCGACCCTCGGCGTGGTCGGTGTCCTGTTCGGCCTGGCCTGGGCCTGGATGCTCTGGCTGCGCCATGACGTGCTCAAGCGGATGGCCGAGGGCAGGCTGAGCAGCCAGCAGCCATCTGTCCCCGAGTAACACCAGAACGTCTCACGGCGTTGCGCCCCCGACGATTCGCGCGCTGCTTACGCGATCGTCACGAAAAGCCGCGACCCTTGACGACCGGTGACGGGCTTGCGACTCTGAGTGGGCTGGCACCGATCATTCTGGGGGAATGTGATGGCGACGCTACCGCGAAGATCCATGTTCAAACTCGCTGGAGTGGCCGGGGCGGCGGGCGCGACGACGCTCGTGACCGGCACGACCGCGCAAGCGCAGGAGCAGGTGACCGTTGTCGACTCGGCCGCGGTCGAGCCGGTGACCGGGTCCCCGCTGCAACAGGCTCGCGGAGACCGGCCCCTGTTCACCGTGAACACCACCGGAGCCGGTCTGCTCGGCGCGGTCGTCGACGAGTGGGTTCTCGAGGCCCAACGCTGGGTCAACCGGACTTACCGTGGTCGGCCCGGGTTCGTCGAAGTGCCGGAGAACGGGCGCACAGGCTGGTCGACGATGTTCGCGCTGACCAGGGCCCTGCAGATCGAGTTGGGGATCACCGAACTGTCGGACTCCTTCGGCGCGCTCACCATGTCGCGGCTCATCGAGCGCTTCGGGGACATCGCCCCCGGTGATCCGGTCAATGTCGTGAAGATCGTGCAGAGCGGCCTGTACTGCAAGGGCTACCACGGCGAGGGCATCAGCGGCTCGTACGGCGTCACCACGGGCGACTCGGTGTATGCGATGCGGGCCAACATGGGCTTCCAGGACGGCAGAAGGACGTTGTCGCCCAAGGAGTTCAAGGCGTTGCTCACCATGGACGCCTACATCGTGGTCGAGAACGGCTCCACAGCGGTGCGGTCGGTGCAGCAGTGGATGAACCGCAAGTACGTCGCCCAGTCCTGGTTCTCGATCATCCCCTGCGACGGGCACGGTTCGCGGGACGTGGCGACAGCGCTGATCTACGCCCTCCAGATCGAGATGGGTGTCGCGGGGGCGAACGGAAACTTCGGTCCGGGCACCCGCGCCACGTTGCAGGGCAAGGCGAAACTCGTCGTGGGCAGCGCGGACGTGGGCTCGGCGTCGTTCGTCCGGCTGTTCCAGGCGGGCATGATCTTCAACCGCCATGAGGTGGCTTTCGACGGCGTTTTCAGCCAGGCGGTCTCCGATCAGGTCTCGGCGTTCCAGCGGTTTATCGCGCTGCCGGTCACCGGCGCGGGCGACTACCAGACCTGGTGCTCGCTGCTGGTCAGCAACGGCGATCCGACCCGCAAGGGTACGGCCGCCGATTGCGTCGCCGAGGTCACGGCCGCGCGCGCCACGAGTCTCCACCAGGCCGGGTACCGCGTGGTGGGCCGCTATCTGACCAACGTGCCAGGCAGCCCTCTGGACAAGAAGATCCGCACTGGTGAGCCCGCCACGATCTTCGGCGCGGGCCTGCGGTTGTTCCCGATCTACCAGACCTACGGTGGCAGCGCCGACTACTTCAACGCCCAGCAGGGCGCGCGGGACGCGAATCTGGCCATCGACGCGGCGACGGGCTACGGCTTCGCGCGGGGGACCATCGTCTATTTCGCCGTAGATTTCGACGCCTACAACACCGACATCACAGACAACATCGTCCCGCACTTCAGGGCCATCCAGAACACGATGGACTACTACGGCCACCCGTACCGTGTGGGCATCTACGGCGCGCGCAACGTGTGCAGCAGGGTTTCGGTCGAAGGGCTCGCGGTCACCAGCTTCGTGTCGGACATGTCCACCGGCTTCAGCGGCAACCGGGGCTTCGCGATGCCGACCAACTGGGCTTTCGACCAGATCGCCACCGTCACCGTCGGCTCGGGCGGCGGCGCGATCGAGATCGACAACAACATCTACTCCGGCCGCGATCCCGGCGTGGCCGTGGTCATCGTCCGCGACAAACTCGATGCGAGGCTGCGGTCCGACTTGCGTGGGCAGCTCTCGGCCGACTTGGTCGCCTACAGCAAGACGATCAAGTCCAACACGATCGGGTTGAAGCACTCGGTCGACGAGGCACTTGACGTCGTGGTCGCCTACGACGAGCTGATCACCAACCTGAGCCGCGCCCATGGCGTGCGCAAGGCGATGATCCAGTCAGAGGTGTTCTGGGAGTACTGGAAGCAGACTCCCGCGGACAACGTCGCGGACTCCGCTGTCACCTCCTGGTACATGTACAAGCACGCGTACGAGGCGTGGGAGCAGGTGCCTATCGGGCCCCCGCCAACCCCGCCGATCCTCGCGGCGGAGGACAGCAGCACCGGCATCAGCCAGATATTCGCCGCGACCGCCATCCGCGCCCGCAACTGGGCGCGAACGCAGGGCATCACCACCGACGCCCCGCTCGACAAGGACGACTGGCACGTCGTGGACACCGTGTGGAAGCGGCTGCACGACGACGGCAACTACAACATCGCCACCGTGCCCCTTGTGCTCTTCGAAGGCGGGTCTCAAGTCGGTGTGACCGGCCTGCGGCTCGATTACACCGACGCCGAGCTGCGAAAGCTCTTCGCCCGCTACAACGGCACCGGCCCGGACGCCGACGCCTACGGGGGCGAGCTGCACGGCACGTACCTCATCTTCGAAAGGTACAACGCGTTGAGCCGCTAGGGTCGACCATGTGGACACGGGAACCGGCTCTGTCACAGGCAAGATCGCCATCTGGCTGGTGACGAGTGCGGTCGGCGGTTACCTGCTCACGCTGCCGCTGCTGTTCGCCTTCCTGTTGGTCCGCGGTCTGTTCGGGGTGTCCGCTGTGGACGGCGACGAGACGGGCCCGGTCGTGGTGGTCACCCTGGTCGTGGGGATTCCGCTGGTGGCCATCGTGTTGGGGGTGGCGCGGGCGATCAGCAGGCGGCTGGCTCTCGACGGCGCCCGGTTGGCGGGGTTCTGGACGGCGACGGTGATCTTGGTGGTCGCCCCCGTCACGGTGTTCCTCGCCGCCAGGCTGACCGTCAACCAGTTCCTGGGCAAGGGTTGGCTCTGGTAGTTCAGAGCCAGGCGGACATCAAGATGTAGCGATAGGACAGAGCGGCTGGCGTTGTCGTGCCTCCGACAAGTGCGACGGCTAGAACCCGGCCGAGATGTTGGTCGCGAACCGCTGCCACACCTTCTGAGCCGTCCCATTCAGGATGGTCGTCCCCGTGGCGGGTGACGGCCCGGTCGAGCGCACGCTGAGCGCGTAGGAGTTCCCGTTGCTCTCGAAGCGGAAGGCGATGTAGCGGTCTGGGCCCTCGCTGTGTTCCTTGAGCGTCCTGAATGTCCACCCGTTCTCGACCCGGTCGACCACGAGCACCGGGTTCGCCGCGCCGAGTTCGGCGAACTCGGCCTGCGCGGTGAAGTCGCAACGCTGTCCCGTCGGGGGCAGGGTCGCGCACGTCGAGTCGAACGGGAAGAGCTCGCCGAGTCGCGCCGCCACTCCGTCGGCCAATTCGGTCTCGGTCTGCGCAGACTCCACCGCCAACGAGAACCTGTAGGTGTAGTTGACGTCGTTCGCCTCGGCCTGTGCGGTCGGCGCGACCACCGCGGCGGCGGCGATCGCGAGAACTCCGGCGAGGTGACGGATCATGCGCATCCCAGCTCCAATCGGTCGACAGTGCCCCCACGGTCGCCCGGCCGTCCCGCGACGGCAACCGCTGCCACGCGTCCGGGTCAGCTCTCGCCACGAGCGGGTGACGCAGGTGGCGCGTGGCGCTCATCTCCCCGTACCAAGGCCCAGCCGTCCACCAGGCCGGTGCGCTGTCTACGCTGTCGACATCCCTGTGGACTACCGCACGAAGGAGTACGGACCGCCGTGAGCGAGCGCACCCTGGTTCTTGTCAAGCCCGACGGCGTGGGTCGTGGCCTGGTTGGCGAGATTGTCTCCCGCATCGAGCGCAAGGGCCTGACGCTGGCCGCGCTCGAACTGCGCGCCGTCGACCGTGGTGTCGCCGAGCAGCACTACGCCGAGCACGACGGCCGCCCGTTCTTCGAGTCGCTGCTGGAGTTCATCACCTCCGGCCCGGTCGTAGCCCTTGTCGTGGAGGGCCCCAGGGCCATCTCCGCGTTCCGCCAGCTCGCGGGCGGCACCGACCCGGTCGACAAGGCCACCCCCGGCACCATCCGCGGCGACTTCGGCCTTGAGGTCCAGTACAACCTGGTCCACGGCTCCGACTCGCCCGAGTCCGCCGAGCGGGAGATCAAGCTCTGGTTCCCCAACCTCTGATCGACCACCACACCGCCAGGACCGCGCACGCGGTCCTGGCGGTGTGGTCTTTTCCGGGACCCGCTCTGGCAACTCGCTTCTGGCCTGTCGGTCGGGGCATCTAGGGTGCCGGATGTGGACTTGGTGCGTGCGACAGACCTGACCAAACGCTTCGACGATTTCGAGGCGGTCAAGGGCATCGATCTGCGGGTCCGACCGGGCGAGGCGTTCGGCTTCCTCGGGCCCAACGGCGCGGGCAAGTCCTCCACCATGCGCATGATCGCGTGCGTGTCGCCGCGCAGCGGGGGAGACCTGCGGGTACTCGACATGGACCCCGACCGCGAGGGCCCGCAGATCCGGGCCCGGCTCGGTGTGGTGCCGCAACAGGACAACCTCGACAACGAGCTGACAGTCCGGCAGAACCTGCACATCTACGGCCGGTACTTCGGCCTGTCCAAGGCCCACCTGCGGGAGAAGGCAGCCGAACTGCTCGACTTCGCCCAACTCACCGATCGGGCCGACGACCAGGTCGAGCCGCTCTCCGGCGGCATGAAGCGCAGGCTCACCATCGCCCGCTCGCTGATCAACGACCCGGAGCTGCTGCTCCTCGACGAGCCCACCACCGGCCTCGACCCGCAAGCCCGCCACCTGCTGTGGGACCGGCTGTTCCGGCTCAGGCAGGCCGGTGTCACGCTGATCATCACCACGCACTACATGGACGAGGCCGAACAGCTCTGCGACCGCCTGGTGGTGATGGACGCCGGTCGTATCGTCGCCGAAGGCAGTCCGGCCGAGCTGATCGCGCGGTACTCCACCCGCGAGGTACTGGAGCTGCGGTTCGCCCCCGGCGACCAGGACGGCGTCGAACCGACGGTGGCCGACCTCGCCGACCGCGTCGAAGTCCTGCCCGACCGGCTCCTGCTCTACACAGCCGACGGGGAAGGCGCCCTGGCCGCCGCCCACAACAGGGGCGTGCGACCGGTGTCCAGCCTGGTTCGGCGCAGCTCGCTGGAGGACGTCTTCCTCCGCCTCACCGGCCGATCGTTGGCGGACTGATGTCGACCACCACCGTGATCCCGCGCCGCAGCACCGGTCGCGTGGTGCACCCGCTGTGGGCGTCCGTGCTGATCATCGAGGCGTTCTGGACCTGGTACAAGCGCAACTGGCGGTCGTCGGTCACCTCCAGCGTGCTCCAGCCGGTGCTGTACCTCGTCGCGCTCGGCATCGGCTTCGGTTCGCAGGTCGAGCCCAGCGCGACCACCCTCGGGTTGCCGTACGTCCAGTACCTCGCGCCCGCGCTCCTGGTGGCCTCGGCGCTGCAGACGGTGTCGTTCGACTCGACGTATCCGATCCTGTCCGGTTTCAAGTGGCAACGGGTCTACATCGGGATGGCGGCCACGCCGATCACCGCGGGCCAGATCGCCGCGGGCCAGCTCATCTGGATCGCGCTGCGGCTGGCGCTGACATCGGCGGTGTTCTTGCTGGTCGCGACCCTGCTCGGGGCGGTGACCGGTCCAGGCGTTTTGTTGTCGTTGGTGTTCGCGGTACTCGCCGCGATGGCGTTCGCCGCCCCGGTCGTCGCCTACTCGGCGACCGTCGACGGCGA
>JALZNB010000222.1 GCA_030857905.1 Actinomycetota bacterium | reverse complement strand
GGCCGGGACCGTCACGGGGTGTGGTCCTCCAACATCTCCGTCACCAGCGCCGCGATCGGCGAGCGCTCCGACCGGGTCAGGGTCACGTGCGCGAACAACGGGTGGCCCTTGAGCTTCTCGATCACCGCGGCCACCCCGTCATGCCTGCCGACCCGCAGGTTGTCGCGCTGGGCGACATCGTGGGTCAGCACAACGCGGGAACCCGTGCCGAGACGGGACAACACCGTCAGCAGGACGTTGCGCTCCAGCGACTGCGCCTCGTCGACGATGACGAACGAGTCGTGCAGCGAACGACCACGGATGTGGGTGAGCGGAAGGACTTCCAACATGCCCCGATCGAGCACCTCCTCGATCACCGGACCGCTGACCAGCGCGCCGAGGGTGTCGAACACCGCCTGCGCCCACGGCAGCATCTTCTCGCTCTCGGTCCCCGGCAGGTAGCCGAGGTCCTGCCCGCCGACCGCGTACATCGGGCGGAACACCACGACCCGCTTGTGCAGGCCGCGCTCCATGACCGCCTCCAGGCCCGCGCACAACGCCAGCGCCGACTTGCCGGTGCCCGCCCGACCGCCGAGAGACACGATGCCGATGTCCGGGTCGAGCAGCAGGTCCAACGCGATCCGCTGCTCCGCGGAACGCCCGTGCAGGCCGAAAGCCTCCCGGTCGCCGCGCACGAGCCTGATCTGCTTGTCCGCGGTGACCCTGCCCAACGCGCTGCTCGTGCCCGCCAGCAGCCGCAGACCCGTGTTGACCGGGTGCTCCACCGCCGCTTCCAGCCCGAACTCGACCGGGTCGACGCAGTGGTCCTCCGAGGAGAACAGCGAGTCGACCGCGTCCCGATTCACCTCCACATCGGCGATACCGGTCCAACCGGAGGTGACGACCTCGCCCGCCCGGTACTCCTCCGCGTCCAGGCCGACCGCACCGGCCTTGACCCGCAGCGGCATGTCCTTCGTGACCAGGGTGACCGACGGGTCCTCGGCCGCCAGGTTCAACGCGCAGGCCAGGATTCGCGCGTCGTTGGAGTCCGTGCGGAAACCGGGCGGCAGCACCGAGGGGTCGGAGTGGTTCAACTCGATGCGTACCGTGCCGTCGCTCTCGCCCACCGGGAGCGGCATGTCGAGCCTGCCGTGGCGCAGTCGGAGATCGTCGAGCAGCCGCAGGGTCTCCCGTGCGAACCACCCCAACTCCGGGTGATGCCGCTTGCCTTCGAGCTCGCTGATGACCACCAGCGGGACGACCACCGAATGCTCGGCGAACCTGGTCATCGCCCAGGGGTCGGAGAGCAGCACGGAGGTGTCGAGGACAAAGGTGCGGCGGGCTGGGTCGGCCTCCTTCGAGATCTCGCGGGAAGAGCCTGAGGAAAGGCTGGCAGTGCGCCTGGACGTACGCGAAGCGGTCACGGCAACTCCCTCGCGGACACAGCACCGCGTCCGCTTCCTCGGTGGGCCGGGCACCTGCCCTGGCTGGCCGGTGGATCGACGTCGGAGTGCGACGTCAGCCCCGCCTGCCACGAGGGCCGGGTGCCGGCCCCCTCGCGATCGTCACGCACACGACCAGGACCTCCCGGGTCGGCTCGCAGTGGACACGAACCGACACTTCGGAAGTTACCTGTGTGGACCGACAACCTGCCAGGCTGCCACACAGGTGATTCTCGATTCGGTCATCGACTCGACACCTTCACGCCACGTGGCCGGTCACCGAGAGTAAGGACTCAGGAGCCGAACCTGCGGTGGCGAATACCGTAGGCACGCAGGGCGCGCAGGAAGTCGGTGCGGCGGAAATCGGGCCAGTACGCCTCGCAGAAATGGAACTCCGAGTGCGCCGACTGCCACAGCAGAAACCCGGAAAGCCGCTGCTCACCGGATGTCCGAATCACCAGATCGGGGTCGGGCTGCCCGGAGGTGTAGAGGTGCTCGGCGATGTGGTCGACGGTGAGGACCTCGGCGAGTTCCTCGATGGTCGTGCCGACCTCGGCGTGTGATTGCAGCAGCTTGCGCACGGCGTCGGCGATCTCACGCCTTCCGCCGTAACCCACCGCGATGTTCACCTGCATGCCTCGTCCCAGCCCCCGATTGGCCGCCGCGGTCAGCCGGTTCGCGGTCTCGGCGGGCAGGATGTCGAGGGCACCGATGATGCGCAGCCGCCACGGGCTGCCCGGCGCGACAAGTTCGTCGGCGACGTCACCGATGATCTCCAACAGCGGGGCGAGCTCGGTCGGGTCGCGGTTGAGATTGTCGGTCGACAGCAGCCACAGGGTGACCACCTCGACGCCCGCCTCGTTGCACCAGCCGAGCAGGTCGGCGATGCGCTGGGCACCCACCCGGTGCCCGTCGTTGACGTCGTCGAACCCGGCTTCCCTCGCCCAACGCCGGTTGCCGTCGAGCATCACACCGACGTGGCGGGGCCCGGTTCCCCCGGCCTGCTGGAACAGGCGCTTCTCGTAGAGGCCATAAACGATGTCGGCTACGCGCCTGCGAAGACTCACGGCCAACAAGAATACGCCGCGGCGAGGTGTGTAGGGGCACACTGGGCACGTGCAGCGTGCGTCGATCGATCCGATATGGCAGGACCTCGCGGTCATCGAACGGCTGGTCCGCGAATCGCGGACGGTCGCGGTGGTGGGCCTCAGCGCCGACTCGTCGCGGCCGAGCTACGGGGTGGCCCGGTATCTGCGGGAAAGTGGCCTGCGGATTTTCCCGGTGAACCCGTCACTCAAGGAATGGGAGGGGCTGCCCGCGTACGCGACGCTGGCCGACGTGCCATCACCGGTTGACGTGGTGGACGTCTTCCGGCGGCCCGCGCATGTGCTGGAAGTGGCCGAAGAGGCGGTGGCCGCCGGCGCCGGGGCGCTGTGGCTGCAACTCGGCGTGATCAACCCCGACGCCGCGCGACTGGCCGCCAACGGCGGACTGGACGTGGTGATGGACCGCTGCATGGCCGTCGAGCACCGGGAAGTCGTCGGCTGGTCGTAGCCCTGATCACAGGTGATGGGCCGGACAACCTACGCGGGCGTAACCTGGAAAGGTGACTGCAGCGACCACGCCCGCGCCGCGCGCCGATCACCTCAAGCCGCGGATGCGCGGCGTCATCCATTTCTGGTCCTTCTTCGTCTCGCTGGCCCTCGGCGCCGTCCTCATCGCGCTGGCCGCGTCCACCGTGTCGGCGACAGCGGCCCTCGCCACCGCCGTGTACGGCGTCACCGTGCTCGGCCTGTTCGGCGTGAGCGCGCTGTACCACCGACGGTGGTGGGAGACCGAGCGGGCGCGGACGTGGATGAAACGCCTCGACCACTCGATGATCTTCATCTTCATCGCGGGCACGTACACGCCGTTCAGCCTGCTGGCGATGGACCAGCCCACGGGCTACATCGTGCTCGCGGTGGTGTGGGGCGGAGCGATCGCCGGAGTCGGACTCAAGCTGCTGTGGCCACACGCCCCCCGATGGCTGGGCACACCGATCTACATCGCGCTCGGCTGGGTCGCGGTGTTCGTGCTGCCAGACCTGCTGCGCAACGCGGGCGTGGCGGCACTGGTCCTGATCCTGGTCGGCGGCCTGTTCTACACGGTCGGCGCCGTGTTCTACGCGACGAAATGGCCGAACCCGTGGCCAAGGGTGTTCGGCCACCACGAGTTCTTCCACGCGGCGACCGTGCTGGCCGCGGCATCGCACTACATCGCGATCTGGCTGGCGATGTACTCCTAGTCGACCAGTTCGTGTTCGAGAAGGCCCATGACGATGACGTCGTGCCATGTGCCGTCACGTCGGAACGCCTCGCGGAGGCGGCCCTCGTCGACAAAGCCGACCTTCTCGTACACGTGGTGTGCCGCGACGTGTTCGGCGACCACGGTCAGTTCGATGGAGTGCAGCCGCATCTTGTCGAAGCCGTAGCGGCAGATCATGCGCATCGTCTCGGTGCCGTAGCCACCGTTCCAGCAGTCGCGTTCCCCGATGTAGATGTCGATCTCGGCGCGACCCATCTCCGGGGTCGCGTCACGAAGGACGACGACACCGATGGTGCGGCCGTCGGAGAGTCGATCGATCATGAAAGTCACGCGCTCGTAGGAGTTCGGCTCACGCCGCTCGACCCGCTTGCGCTGGTAGGCCAACGAAGTGGGATAGCCGTTTACCAGCCACCGCATGACCTCGGGGTCATTGCTCCAGCGCCAGAGCGCGTCCGCGTCCTCCGGTTCGACAGCGCGAAGGCGAACGAGAGTTCCAGTCAGCACGAAAGACGGTCCCTTCATCGACGGCAAGGAACACCCTGGGTCAGGACCGCCATCCGCGCCACCCAATTACAGGCTCGGCCCCTGACCGCGTAGGTCGTCGACCTTGGACATGGCCGCCCGCAGTTCGGTGAGCCAGTCCTCGGCGTGCTCGCCGACCAGGCGCACCGCCCACGCCAGGGCCTCCGACCGCGACCGCGCCACACCGGCGGCGACCAGGGTGTCGAGAACGAGGCGCTCCTGCTGCCTGAGTCGAGTCATCACGGGCACGGACAACGTCGTGAACAACTCCTCCGTACCGCCCTGGCGCGCACCCCAGGCGACCTTGCGGCCGTAACGGTGCTCGGCCTGCCTGGCGATCTCGATGCGTTCCTCACGAGTGCCCTCGCGCCAACGGGAGATACGACCAGCCTCGGCCGCCGCGCGGGCGGCGTCGTCGGGGTAGTCACCGTCCAAGGCAGGGAGGGTGCCGACCAAGAGGATCTCTTCACGGTCGACGGTGAGGTCGGGCTCACCGGTGAACCAGCCCTCGGGCAGACGGCCGGAAAACCAGCCTGCCGCGTCGTCGGCCGAGGGGAGATCGGCCTGCTGCCAACCACCGCGCATGTTTCGTCGCATGTCAGCTCCCTTGATTACATGATTACTCTCCTGCGGACGTTACTCCACATTTTCGGTAAGTGGTGTTCGCTGTTAGCCGAGCGCGGTGAGTAGTTCTTCGACGGTTGTGACCGGGCGGTCGCACACGTAACCGCGGCACACGTAGGCCGTCGGGACGCCGTCGACCAGTGGGCGTTTGGCCAGCAACGGCGCCGAGTTCGGCTCGCCAGCCAGCACGACCGTTCCACCAGTCGCTCGTGAGAGGGCTGCGGCGAGTAGGTCGGCCCGCTCTGTCTCGGGCCCGACAATCGCCACCTGCACCGGACCCTGGACCAGCGCCTCGGCGACGGTCAGCCAATGACCGGCGAACCTGGGCACACGGGCTGCGAGCAACCCGGCGCGCGTCACCGCCTGCTCGGCGGCCGCACGGTAGACGTCTGCCTTGTCGACGCCCGCGAGCGACGCACCCGCCAACAGCGCTCCCGCGAGGGCCGAGGCTCCAGATGGGGCCGCGTTGTCCGCGGGGTCCCCCGGCCGCCACACCAAAGCGTCCGCGTCGTCGGCCGTGTCGTGGTAGGCGCCGGGTGCCGAGGCGTCCGGGAAGTGGGTCAGCGCGGTGTCCAACAGCTCGCACGCGGCCGAAAGCCAGCGAGCGGACCCGGTGGCCTGGTGCAAGGCCAGCAACCCGTCCGCGAGGGCGCTGTAGTCCTCCAGCACCCCTGCGGCCGAGCCCGCTACCCCGTGGCGGGACGTCCGCCGCAATCTGCCGTCGACCAGGTGGACTCGGAGGACCAGGTCAGCGGCCCGCTCCGCGGTGGCGACCCATTCCGGCTCGCCCAATGCCATGCCTGCCTCGGCCAATGCCGCGATCGCCAGTCCGTTCCACGCCGTGACGACCTTGTCGTCGCACCCCGGTTGAGGACGCTCCGCCCGCGCGGCCAGCAGCGCCGCCTTCACCCGTTGCCACCGGGGCTCATCATCGACCATGCGCCGGAATCGCAACGTCGAGGAACCGTGCTCGAAGCTGCCCTGTCTGGTCACCGTCAGCAGCTCACCAGCCCAAGCGCCGTCGTCCGCGCCCAGCACATCGACAAGCTGCGCGGGCGTCCACACGTACGTCAGCCCCTCCACACCCTCGGTGTCGGCGTCGAGAGACGCGGCGAAACCGCCCTCGGGCGTGGTCAACTCCGTTCGCAGGAACCGAGCCGTCTCCGAGGCGACCTCGCGGTGGCGCCGAACCCCGGTTCGCCGCGCGAGATGGGCGAAGAACCGCAGCAGCAAGGCGTTGTCGTACAACATCTTCTCGAAATGCGGGACCACCCACCCCGCGTCCACGCTGTACCGGGCGAACCCGCCAGCGAGCTGGTCGTTGAGGCCACCATCGGCCATCGCCCCCGCGGTGTGCTCGACAATGGACAGCGCCTCGACCGAGCCGGTGCGCTCGTGGTGGCGCAACAAGAACTCCAGCACCATCGTCGGCGGGAACTTCGGCGCACCACCGAATCCGCCATTGACTCGGTCGTAGTCGGCCAGCAACGAGACAGCCGCACCAGCCAGCACTTCATCGTCCACAACGGACTCGGCGAGCGGAGTCGTCTGCTTCCGCAACTCCTCGACAATCCGGGCGCCCGCCTCGCGCACTTCATCGCCGCCCGAGGTCCACGCGTCGTTCACGGCGATAAGGAGCTGGCGGAACGAGGGGATTCCGGGTCGAGGGGTGGGCGGGGAATAGGTGCCGCAGTGGAACGGCTGCGCACTCGGGGTGAGGAAGCAGGTCATCGGCCAACCACCCTGGCCGGTCATGGCCTGGGTGGCGCTCATATAGACCGCGTCGACGTCCGGGCGTTCCTCGCGGTCGACCTTGACATTGACGAAGTGTTCGTTCATCAGCGCGGCGATCTCCGGGTCCTCGAAGGACTCGTGCGCCATCACGTGACACCAGTGGCAGGCCGCGTAGCCGACGGAAAGGAGCACGGGCACACCCCTGCGCTCGGCCTCGGCGAACGCCGCCGGACTCCACTCCCACCAGTCGACGGGGTTGTCCGCGTGTTGCAGCAGGTAGGGGCTGGTCGAGTCCTTGAGTCGGTTCGCCATGCTCACAGCCTGTCAAATGACCTGAGATCCGGCTCGAAGTGCGCCAGACTTCGGGGGTGCTCCTGACGATGACGACCACCGCGCGCCCGGCGACGGACCTCGGATACCTGCTGTTCAAGCATCCCGACAAGGTCCAGTCCTTCGGCGTCTCCGCCGGGAAGGCCCACGTGTTCTACCCGAGGGCCGACGCCGAAGAGTGCACCGTCGCGCTGATGCTCGACATCGATCCGATCGGGTCGGCCCGAGGCCGGGCAACGCAGGCGTTCACCCTTGGCCAGTACGTCAACGATCGGCCATACGCGGCCGGGTCGCTGCTGGCCGTCGCGTTGGCGACCGTGTTTCGGACGGCCATGAACGGTCGCTGCGACGCGCGGCCCGAACTCGCCGAGACGCCGATCCCGCTGAGCATCCGGGTGCCCGCGGCTCCCTGCCAGGGTGGCGCGGAGTTCGCCGAAGAGTTGTTCGCGCCGTTGGGCTGGCGGGTCGACGCGCGGGCGATCCCGCTGGACCCGACGTTTCCCGAGTGGGGCGACTCGCGCTATCTCGACCTGCGACTCGACGGGGAGCTGCGGTTGGCCGACGCGCTCAAACACCTGTACGTGCTGCTGCCGGTGATGGACAACGCGAAGCACTACTCGGTAGGTGAGGACGAGATCGACAAGCTCATGCGTGCGGGCGAAGGCTGGTTGGCCGAACACCCGGAGCGAGAGGTGATCAGCAAACGCTATCTGGCGCACCGCAAGGAATACGTGCGGTCAGCGTTGGCCCAGCTCGCGGAGTTGGACGGCACGGACGAGGACATGCTCGACAACGCCCTGACCGAGCCCATCGTGGAACAGGCACCCGAGCGGGACGAGCCACTGTCGGCCACCCGGCGACGCGCGGTAGTGGCAGCGTTGCGTGACGTCGGCGCCCACCGAGTGCTCGACCTGGGCTGCGGTGGCGGCGCGCTACTGCGAGACCTCTTGGTGGACAACACTTTCACCGAGATCGTCGGCACGGATGTCTCGGTGAGCGCGCTGTCGGTGGCGGCGCGGCGACTTCGGCTGGACCGATTGCCCGATCACGCCCGCGACCGGATCGAGCTGCGCCAGTCCGCGCTCACCTACACCGACCCGAGCCTGACCGGGTATGACGCCGCGGTGCTGATGGAAGTCATCGAGCACGTCGACCAGAGCAGGCTGCCCGCGCTTGAGCGAGCGGTATTCCACGCCGCTCAACCAAAGCATGTCGTGGTCACCACGCCGAACGTGGAGTACAACGTGCTGTTCCCGACACTGCCCACTGGGCGGTCACGGCATTCCGACCACCGTTTCGA
This sequence comes from Actinomycetota bacterium, assembly GCA_030857905.1. Lineage (GTDB taxonomy): Bacteria > Actinomycetota > Actinomycetes > Mycobacteriales > Pseudonocardiaceae > Actinokineospora. The sequence goes on along the minus strand of JALZNB010000222.1, from coordinate 792 downwards.
ATGGACACGGGCACAGTTCCATGCCTGGGCGGACGGTGTCGGGCAGCGCCGTGGCTACACCGTGCGCCACGTCCCGATCGGCCCGGATGACCCCGAACACGGCCCGCCGACCCAGATGGCCGTGTTCTCGCTGGTCTCGCCGAAGGCGGCGGTCTGATGAGACTGACGATCCCGAACATGTCGCTGGTGGTGCTGATCGGCGCCTCCGGTTCCGGCAAGTCGACATTCGCGGGCAAGCACTTCGCCGCGACGCAGGTGTTGTCCAGCGACTACTTCCGTGGCCTGGTCAGCGATGACGAGAACAACCAGTCGGCATCAGCCGAGGCATTCGACGCCTTGCACTATGTCGCCGCCAAACGGCTGAAAGCCGGACTGGTGACAGTGATCGACGCGACCAACGTTCAGCAGGAGCAGCGCGGAACCCTGGTACAACTCGCCAGGGACAACCATGTGCTGCCGGTGGCGATCGTGCTCGACACCCCCGAGTCGGTGTGCGTGCGGCGCAACGCGGCGCGACCCGACCGCGATTTCGGCGCACATGTGGTGAAGCGGCACCAGGCAGCGCTCAAACGCTCACTGAAATCGTTGCAGAGCGAGGGTTTCCGCAGGGTCTACGTGCTGCGTGAAGAGTCCGACCTGAACGCTTCGGAGATCGTGATCGAACCGTTGAACAACGACCTGCGCACGCAGGGCGGTCCGTTCGACGTGATCGGCGATGTGCACGGCTGCCGCGCGGAGCTGGAGGAACTGCTCGGCGAACTCGGCTACACGCTCACCCGCGATGATGAGGGC
>JALZNB010000342.1 GCA_030857905.1 Actinomycetota bacterium | reverse complement strand
GCGAGGTGGTGGCCAACGCCAGCGTGGAGGCACCGCTGATGGGAGTGGCCAGCTTGATCAGGGCCCAGTCGCCGCCCGCACTCGTGTTGTAGCCGGGGTTGCGGTAGACGTAGGTCGACCTGCGGGTGATGGCGCTGCTGCTTTGCAGGTCCACCACACCGTAGGTCGCGGTGATGCTGGTGTTGTTGCCGGTACCGCTGACGCAGTGCGCCGCGGTGAGCACGAGTTGCGAGGTGTACATGGAGCCGCCGCAGCCCATCGACAGTCGCACCATGAACGGGAACTCACCCTGTGCGGCCCTGGTGCCACCCACGACCTGGGGCGAGATCTGACCGGGGTCGTCCACCGGCGTCGGTGCCGCGACCGCCTGGCCCGCGACCGCGCCCATGATCGAGAGAGCGCCAAGGGCGGTGAGCATGAGTTTCTTTACCGTACCGAATGTCCTCACGGCAATCCTTTCACTGTCCACAGTAGACCGATGCAGGGATGTGGCGAGTGCTTGCCCGCGTGGCCCGTGACGTTGACCGGATCTCGACCCGCCACGGCGCCATGCCGACTAGAAGGTGAGCTTCCAACCATCGATATAGCCGGTGTCGGCACGGGCGATGTCCTGTGCCCGCAACGACCACGTCCCGTTGGCCGCCTCGGCGGAGGCGTTGACCGTGTAGGTCGTGATGATGTTGTCCGCCGAGTCGCCAGACGAGTTCTTGAGCCGGAAGGCGGTGCCGTCCGGGGCCACCAGGTCGAGGACGACGTCGCCTCGATAGGTGTGTTTCACGTCCACGTCGACCTTCAGCGTCGCCGGGGCGTTGCCCGCGATTGCGCTGACGGCGACCGGGCTGGTGACCGCGCCGCCCGCGTCCGGGATGGCGACGTTGGCGGTGTTCTCGAAGGTCCTGCCCGGCGTCTCCGGGGCGCCGCAGGGCTTGTTGATCGCGCGCGGCGGGCAGTCGGCGTAGTCGAGCAGGTGTAGCACGGCCGCCTTGTTGCGCGCGGTCTCCCGGCTGATCACCTCGTCGGGCGGGTAGAAGCCGCCGCCGCTGGAACCGCCCGGGTACATCTCGAAGGTGTAGGCGTAGATCTTCTGGTCGCCCCACAGGAAGTCGTCGACCGCGCCATCGGTGACGTAGAGGTCGGAGGACTGCTCGGGGGTGTAGTTGTTGGTCTGGGCCATTGCCCGGCCCAGGGTGGCGAAGGTGTCGTACTCCTCGCGGGTCATGCCGGGCACGACCTGGTCGTAGGTCCAGCCGAACGGCCAGAGCACCAGTTCACCGTAGGCGTGGAAGTCGATCGCGGCGGTGATCTGCTGCACGCCGCCGAGCTCGCGGCCACGCACGAAGTCGGTGACCGCCCTGACCTCGGGTGCCGATGACGGCGATGCGCCCCGGTAGGTGTCCGAACCCGGGCTGGTCGACGAACCGTTGCAGCAGCCCCACTTGTAGTCCCAGTTGCGGTTCAGGTCGGTGCCGATGGCCGTCGAACCCGCGTTGGGTTGGCGGTTCTTGCGCCAGCTCTTGTAGGAGCCGGTGCTGATGTCGAACTCGCCGCCGTCGGGGTTGACGTCGGGCAGGATCCAGATCTCCCTGGAGTCGACGACGCTCTTGATCTTGCTGTCGGTGGTGTACGCGTCGGTGAACAGGTTGATCAGGTACACGGCCATCTCGACGGTGATGTGCTCGCGAGCGTGCTGGTGGTGGGTGAACAGCACCTCGGGCTCGTTCTCGTCGGTGGCCGCGTTGTCCGAGATCTTGATCGCGTACAGGTCGCGGTTCTGATAGGACTTGCCGATCACCCGCTTGGTGATCAGACCGGGGTGGTCGGCGACGGCCCTGTTGATGACCGCGACCATCTCGGCGTAGTTGTGGTACCTGGAGTCGGCGCCGGGGAAGTCGGCCACGCCCAGACCGGTGCTCGGCGGCGGCGCCTCGGACCCGACCTCGAAGCCGAGAGCGCGGATGGCGGCGACCTCGGCGGGTGTCGCGGTGATCAGCGTTCGGCTGTCCTCGACGTCGTTGATCGCGGCACCGGTCCCCGCGATGGCGCTGCGTTGCTCGACGGTGCGGACGTTCTTGACGTGGTATTCGGCCGTCTCGCGTTGCTGGGTCGTCGACCCACCTGTGGCGCTGCCTGCCGCCGCGCCGCTCATCGACATGATGACGGCCACCGCTGTCACCGCGCCGACGAGAACGGACAGACTTTTCCGTTTCACGCTACCTCCCGCAGGGAGCGCCGCTGGGCGGCGCTGTGGAGTCGTGCCACCGGTCGCGAGTGCGCCCTCACCCAACGTGACCGGCGGATATCTCGAATCCTTGCCCTGGTTGGCCAATCACCACAAGAGCCGGTCGTTGGGTGAAAGTTGCCGGTTCTTTCCCATTCACCACACCCGCCAATGCCAGTGTGGTGATTTCCTCTCGACCACGACTGCCGCGGCGAAGCTTGCGTTGTCGGCCGAATGGTCTATCGCTCAGGCGCTTGGCCGCGGTCCACGCGAGGCGCGGCCTGACCGGATGTCGGTGGGATGCGGCATTGTGGCGGGGGTGAACACGCCCCTTGACCCTGTTCTCCAGGGTCTGACGGTTCTCGCCCGCCAGGAGAGCGATCGGTTCGAGCGCAAGAACCTGCGTGTTCGGCGGTCGACTGTCGTGCACGCGGTTCGGATGGTGGCGTGGGTCGGCGGCCTGAGCCTGCCCGCGCCCGCGTGCGGGCAAGGCTGGTCCGGCGCCGGGATGGCCGAACTGCGCCCGGTGGTCGACGCGGTGAACTGTCATCACTGTCTCGGGTCGGCTGCGGCCAGGGCCGCCGTGGTCGAGGACGCCTCGGCGCAGATCCCGTTGCCCCTGCCGCTTCGCTAGGTCGTACACTGTACGGCGAAGGAAGGGGATCGCCGAATGAACGCCGAGATCGATGCCTGGTTCGCCCGCTACGACGCGCTCGCCGAGCGGGGGGCGATCGAGGAGATGGCCGATCTGGCCGTCTTCCCGCTCAACCTCGCCACCGACACCCCTGATGGACCTGCCGCGGTGGCGACCTGGGACCGCGCCGAGTTCGTCGCCACGATGGGTGCGGTCATCGGCGAGGGAACCGCGACCACGCGGCCGGTCTCCGTGCGGACGCCACACTTCCTCACCGACAACCTCGTCGTCGTCATCACCGAGTCGACGGTGACCGTCGACGGGCAACGGCAGCTGACGCGGTACGCGGACCTGCTGGTGCGCACCGCGGACGGCTGGGCATTTCAGACGATGGTCCAGGGTGGCTGGGGCCAGGGGTGGCGGGCGGCACGACGGGGATGATCACCGTCATCGGCGAGTCGTTGGCCGACCTCATCGCGGGCC
>JALZNB010000206.1 GCA_030857905.1 Actinomycetota bacterium | reverse complement strand
GGCTGGGCCATGCCCAGCCCAGCCACACGACTGCTGTTGTCTAGCGGATGACGCCCGCCCGCATGGCGAGAGCCACCATCTGTGCCCGGTCGCCGGTGCCCAACTTGCGGCCGATCCGCGACAGGTGCGACTTCACCGTCAGCGCCGAAAGATTCAGCGCCTCGCCGATCTCCTTGTTGGACTGTCCGTCCGCGACGAGCTGAAGCACCTCCACCTCGCGCGCGGAAAGCTCACGCGGGGTGTTGTCGGTGCCAGGAACCCTGGTGCCCGTGGCCAGGACCGGCGCGACACTCGGGTCGGCGTAGACGCCGCCTTCGAGCACTCGCCGAACCCCGTCGGTCACCACCACCGGCGACGCGGACTTCAGCAGGTAGGCCTGAGCGCCTGCCTGGAAGGCCGATCGAACGGCGTACGGGTCGTCGGACGAAGCCAGCACGACGATCCGCGGCCAACCATGGCTGCGGAGCTCCGTGACCAGCTCAATCCCGCTACCGTCCGGCAATCCGAGGTCAAGGATCGCGAGGTCGCACGGGCCGGTGGCCTGTGCTCGCGCTCTTGCCTCGGCCACCGTGGCGGCCTCGTGCACTGTGCCCGCGCCCATCTGCGTGAGCCGAGCGGCTATCGCCTCCCTCAACAGTGGGTGGTCATCGACCACCAACACCGAGAACAGCTCCTCCCGCGGGTGCGGGACCATGTTCGCCGGCAAAACACCGGCTGGCGTGGTTCGAACGGCCTGACCTAAGCCGACGGCAGCCACGTCACTACCTCCCTGGAGTCGGTCGTTGCCCCCCGACCGGCACTGGGACTTTCGACCAAACAGCCGCGCCGCCGTTGGACCGAAAGTGGTGTCGACGGTGGCAGCCTAGCCGCCCAAGCGGGTTAGCGGGACGATCAATCGTGTAAGTATCCGATCGGGTTGTCACCGGGGGCCCTGGAGATAACACGATCGGGTGACTCACCGAATGGTGACGTAACAGAGCGGTTTCGGTAGGCGATGAAACGGAGTCACGCAGTGGGCAGCTCAGGAATCGAGCGGGCGAGGCGTCTCCTCGCGAAGACACCGTTGGTCGACGGGCACAACGATCTCCCCTGGGCGCTGCGCGACAGGTTCGGCCCCGATCCGGCCACGGCGGCGGCGGGCCTCGACCTCACCGGCAACCATCCTGACCTGCACACCGACCTGCCACGGTTGCGCGCCGGGGGCATGGGCGCGCAGTTCTGGTCGGTCTATGTGCCGTGCCAACTCACCGGCCACAGCGCGGTCACCGCGGTCCTCGAACAGATCGAACTCGTGTACGCGCTGGTGGCCCACTATCCCGATCATCTGGCCCTCGCCTACACCGCTGACCAGGCCGAATCGGTTTTCGCCCAGGGCAAGATCGCCTCCCTGCTCGGCGCCGAGGGCGGCCACAGCATCGCCGGGTCCCTCGGCGTGCTGCGCGCATTGCACCGGCTTGGCGTTCGGTACATGACGTTGACGCACAACCACAACACGCCGTGGGCCGACTCCGCGACCGACGAACCGCAGGTCGGCGGCCTGTCCGAGTTCGGCGTCGAGGTCGTCGCCGAGATGAACCGTCTTGGCATGCTCGTCGACCTCTCGCATGTGGCCGCCACGACCATGCACGCAGCCCTTGACGTGACGACCGCACCGGTCATCTTCAGCCACTCGTCGTGCCGCGCGGTCACCGACCACCGTCGCAACGTGCCCGATGACGTGCTCACACGCATCCCGGGCAACGGCGGCGTGCTGATGGTGACCTTCGTGCCCGCGTTCGTCTCACCCGCCGTCGCGCGCTGGGAAGACGATCTTCGCGCGGCCATGTCGGCGGCGGGGGAGAACCACGCCGACCTGGCCGCCCGCTCGCGTTTCACGGCCGCCTGGGGTGGCGCGAAACACGAGCCGAAAGCCACGTTGTCCGACGTCGTCGCCCACGTCGAGTATGCGCGAGAGCGGATCGGCGTGGACCACATCGGCCTCGGCGGCGACTACGACGGCTGCACCACGCTGCCGACCGGCCTCGGCGATGTCGGCGGATACCCAAACCTCATCGGCGCTTTGCTCGATCGGGGATGGAGCGAGGACGACTGCGCGAAGCTGTCCGGCCGTAACGCTCTGCGCGCGTTGCGGTCAGCGGAAGAGGTGGCGCGAGCCAACTGGTAAAAGGTAAAAACTCGTTAGGCCTCTTGGCGGTGGGCAGGGCCATGAGGGCCGCTCGCGGACCCGTGAACCCGCTCACCGGCCCAGTGGGCCACGCGGGGTGTTCGCCCCACGCGCCCGCCGCGTTCGACTTTCGCGCGCGCACCCCGTGGGAGGGGTGTTCATCAACGCGAAGTAATGGTCCGGCGCCCCGATCGGGTAAAGCCGGGACCAGGCCAGCAACACCCTCGGAGACCGTCGGTTCACGCGATCGAGAATTGCGTGTGCGAATTCCGACAGCGCTGTTCCCGTTCGCGGTGAGACGATCCGCATCGACAACGGTGTGCCGCGCTCGGTAAATGCGCTTCCGCGATAGCGCCCGCCGGTCAGTCGGCTGAGCGTTGGCCGAACAAGGTGACACCGACCGGTGGCAGCCCGACAACGCTCGCCATCAGGTCGCAGAACGCCTCGCCGTGCGGCGCCAGCTCCGCGCCGCGCGGCGTCCACGACGCGCGGAGTTCGAGATCGTCGGTGCGCTCCGGTCCCGCGATGTCGCCGAAGCGGGCCGACGAGGTGTCGGTGACCGTCCCGCCGAGGGCCGCGAAGTCGGCCCCGGACGCGTTCAGCGCGTCGGTCAACCAGGACCAGCCGACGCTGGGCAACATGGGGTCGTCGGCGAGTTCGGCGTCGAGCTCGGCGCGGACATAGGCCACGACCCGCAGCACGCCGTCCCAGGCTTCCTGGCCTTGGGGATCGTGCAGCAGGATCAGCCGCCCGGTCGCCTGGACCTCGGCCGGGCCGACGGCCTCCGCGGTCAGCGCGAACGCCCATGGGGCCAGCCGTTGCGGCGCGCGAACCTCGGCAAGCTCCAGCTCGGGTCGAGGGCGCAGCGACTTCAGCGCCTCGACGGCCCGGGTGAAAAGCTCAGGCGCTGTCGACGTTCCGGTCACGACTGGTAACTGTAGGACCACCCGAGTCGGTGAGCGGCTACGGCACGCCGAGCATCCGAGCGTTGATTGGACCACCGACAGTATGGAAACCGTCCCGGCACCGGCCACCATGGCACGCGTGGGATTATGGCGAGGCGATGACTGAACTCATTCACCCGGTCGCGGCCCCCGGGGCGCCCGCTCGCCGAGAACTTCCCGACGCCCCCTTCCTCGCCGCCGCGCGCGGCGCCGTACCGAGCCGGGTGCCGGTGTGGTTCATGCGCCAGGCGGGCCGCTCGCTGCCGGAGTACCGGGCCCTGCGCGCCGACGTCCCGATGTTGAGTGCCTGCTTCGACCCGGAGATGGTCCGCGAGATCACCCTGCAACCGGTGCGCAGGCACGGGGTGGACGCCGCGATCCTGTTCAGCGACATCGTCGTGCCGCTGGTCGCGGCCGGGGTCGACCTCGACATCGTGCCGGGCACGGGACCGGTGGTCGCCGCGCCGGTGCGGTCGAAGGCGGACGTGGCCGCGCTGCCGACGCTGGACGTCGAGCAGATCGAGCCGGTCGCCGAAGCCGTGCGCCTGTTGGTGGACGCGTTGGGCGACACCCCGTTGATCGGGTTCGCCGGTGCGCCGTTCACCCTCGCCTCCTACCTCGTCGAGGGCGGCCCGAGCCGCAACCACGAGCGCACCAAGGCACTGATGTACTCCGACCCCGACACGTGGAACGCGTTGCTCGACGCGCTCGCCGATGTCGCGTTGACGTTCCTGCGCACCCAGATCGCCGCCGGGGTCGACGCCGTGCAGCTCTTCGATTCGTGGGCGGGCGCGCTGTCGCTGCGCGACTACCGCGAGTTCGTCCTGCCGCACTCGACCAAGGTCCTCGCCGGTCTGGCCGACGCGGGCGTGCCGAAGATCCACTTCGGTGTGGGCACCGCCCACCTGCTCGGTGCCATGCGCGAGGCGGGAGCCGACGTCGTGGGCGTCGACTGGCGTACCCCCCTCGACGAGGCGGCTGGCCGACTCACGGCGGCGGGCCCTGTGGTCGTGCAGGGCAACCTCGACCCGGCGGCACTGTTCGCGGGCGACGACGTGCTGCGCCGCGAGGTGGCCCGGATCGTCGACGAGGGCAGGTCCGCCGACGGCCATATCTTCAACCTCGGCCACGGCGTGCTCCCCAACACCGACCCCGGCGCGCTGACCCGCACGGTCGAACTGGTGCACGGCCACACCCCAGGCCGGTGACGATGCGCGTGGCGGTCGTCGGCGGTGGCATCTCCGGGCTCGCCGCGGCGTACCGGCTGCGCGCGCTGCTCGGTGCGGGCGCCGAGATCACCGTCATCGAGCAGTCGGGCAGGCTGGGCGGCAAGTTGCGCACCGCCGAGGTCGCGGGCGTGCGCTACGACGTGGGTGCCGAGGCATATCTCAACCGCAGGCCCGAAGCCGCGGCCCTGATCGGCGAACTCGGCCTCGCCGACGATGTCGTCCACCCCACCTCCGCGCGCCCGACCGTGCGCGCGGGCGGTGTGGTCCGCCACTTGCCCGGCCGCACCATGATGGGCCTGCCCGCGGACCCGGCGGTCGTCGCCGATCTGCTGTCGGACGAGGGTTTCCGGCGCGTCCAGCGGGAACAGACACTGCCGCCGATCCGGCTCGGCGGCGCCGACATCGGACTCGGCACGTTGCTGCGCGACCGCTTCGGCGACGAACTGACCGATCGGCTCATCGACCCACTCCTGGGCGGTGTCTACGCGGGCAGCGTCGACGGACTCGGTCTGCGGGCCACCATGGCCCCGGTGGCGGCGGCGCTGGACGCGGGTGCCGACTCGCTCACCGAGGC
>JALZNB010000184.1 GCA_030857905.1 Actinomycetota bacterium | reverse complement strand
GATCAGGCCGAGCCGGGGTCCGAGGTCTGCGGACCGGCGGCCATCACATCGTCGATGCGGTACTTGCGGGCGGCCTCGATCACCGTCGACCGCTCGACCTCGCCACGCCGCGCCAGGGCGGCCAGCGTGCCCACCGTGATCGACTCGGCGTCCACGAGGAAGTGCCTACGGGTCGCCGGACGGGTGTCCGACAAGCCGAACCCGTCAGTGCCCAGGGTGGTCATGTCAGTGGGCACCCACGGCCGAATCAGGTCCGGCACGGCACGCATCCAGTCCGACACCGCGACGACCGGACCGGGCGCGTCGGCCAGCACCGAGGTCACGTACGGCACCCTCGGGTCGGCTTCGGGGTGCAGCAGGTTGTGCCGGTCCATCTCGACCGCCTCGCGCCGCAGTTCCGCCCAGGACGTCGCCGACCACACATCGGCCCGCACGCCCCACTCGTCGAGCAGCATCCCCTGCGCCTTGATCGCCCACGGCATCGCGACACCGGAGGCGAGCAACTGGGCCCGCAACCCGTCGCCCTCCGGGGCCTCCTGGTAGCGGTAAAGGCCGCGCAGCAGGCCCTCGACGTCGAGGTTCTCCGGCTCGGCGGGCTGCTGATACGGGTCGTTGTAGACGGTGAGGTAGTAGAAGATGTCCTCGGCCTGCTCGCCGTACATCCGGCGCAGCGCGTCCTTGACGATGTGCGCGATCTCGAACGACCACGCGGCGTCGTAGGAGATCACCGCCGGGTTCGTCGCCGCCAGCAGCAACGAGTGCCCGTCGTTGTGCTGAAGACCCTCACCGGTGAGCGTGGTGCGGCCCGCGGTCGCGCCAAGGATGAACCCGCGCGCCATCTGGTCGGCGGCGGCCCAGAGACCGTCGCCGGTGCGCTGGAAGCCGAACATCGAGTAGAAGATGTAGATCGGGATCATGGGCTCGCCGTGCGTGGCGTACGAGGTGCCCGCCGCGGTGAACGACGCCGTCGAGCCTGCCTCGTTGATGCCCTCGTGCAGGATCTGGCCCTGCTCGCTTTCCTTGTAGGACAGCATGAGCGAGGCGTCGACCGAGGTGTAGAGCTGGCCCTGCGGGTTGTAGATCTTCTGCGTCGGGAACATCGAGTCCATGCCGAACGTGCGGGCCTCGTCCGGGATGATCGGCACCAGGCGCGGGCCGATCTCCTTGTCCTTGGCCAGGTCGCGCACGAGCCGGACGAACGCCATCGTGGTGGCGACCTCCTGCTTGCCGGAACCACGCTTGAGCACGTCGTAGATCTTGTCGCCGGGCAGCACCAGCGCCTTGGACTTCGTGCGGCGCTCCGGCAGGTAGCCACCGAGCTGGCGACGGCGTTCCTGCAGGTACTTGACCTCCGGCGCGTCCTGGCCCGGGTGGTAGTACGGCGGCAGGTACGGGTCCTTCTCCAACTGCTCGTCGGTGATCGGGACCCGCAGCGTGTCGCGGAACTGCTTGAGGTCCTCCAGGGTCATCTTCTTCATCTGGTGCGTGGCGTTGCGCGCGGCGAAGTGCGGACCGAGGTTGTAGCCCTTGATCGTCTTCGCCAGGATGACCGTCGGCTGGCCGATGTGCTCGGTCGCCGCCTGATAGGCCGCGTAGACCTTGCGGTAGTCGTGGCCGCCGCGCTTGAGGTTCCAGATCTCCTGGTCGGTCATCGGCGTGACCAGTTCCTTGGTCCTCGGGTCGCGGCCGAAGAAGTGCTCGCGGACGAAGGCGCCGTCGTTGGCCTTGTAGGTCTGGTAGTCGCCATCGGGGGTGGTGTTCATCAGGTTGATCAGGGCGCCGTCGCGGTCGGCGTGTAGCAGGCTGTCCCACTCCCGACCCCAGATGACCTTGATCACGTTCCAGCCCGCGCCCCGGAAGAACGCCTCCAGCTCCTGGATGATCTTGCCGTTGCCGCGCACCGGGCCGTCGAGGCGCTGCAGGTTGCAGTTGACCACGAACGTCAGGTTGTCCAGACCCTCGTTCGCGGCCACGTGGATCAGGCCGCGAGACTCGGCCTCGTCCATCTCGCCGTCGCCGAGGAATGCCCATACTCGCTGGTCAGATGTGTCCTTGATGCCGCGGTCACGCAGGTACCGGTTGAACCGGGCCTGGTAGATGGCGTTCATCGGGCCGAGACCCATCGACACCGTGGGGAACTCCCAGAAGTCCGGCATCAGCCGGGGGTGCGGGTAGGACGGCAGACCGCCGCCGGGACCCGCGTGGGACAACTCCTGACGGAACCCGTCGAGCTGGTCGGTGGAAAGCCTGCCCTCCAGGAACGCGCGGGCGTAGATGCCGGGCGACGCGTGACCCTGGACATAGATCTGGTCACCCCCACCCGGGTGATTCTTGCCGCGGAAGAACCAGTTGAAGCCGACCTCGTAGAGCGTCGCCGACGAGGCGTAGGTCGAGATGTGACCGCCGACACCCACGCCGGGACGCTGCGCGCGGTGCACGGTCATCGCCGCGTTCCAGCGGATCCACGCCCGGAAACGGCGCTCGGCCTCCTCGTCGCCGGGAAACCACGGCTCCTTCTCGGTGGCGATGGTGTTGACATAGTCGGTGCTGGTCAGCGCGGGTACGCCGACGTGGCTCTCGCGGGCGCGCTCAAGCAGTCGCAGCATCAGATAGCGGGCGCGCTGCTGGCCGCCCGCACCGAGAACGGCGTCGAAGGACTCCAGCCATTCCGACGTCTCCTCCGGGTCGATGTCCGGGAGGTGAGCAGCGAGGCCGTCGCGGATCACTCGGACCTGCTTGGGCACGCCGGGGCTGTTGTTCTGGGTGGCCAACTGGAGCTCCAGCCTGAGTCGGGTCAAGTTCCAACGCGCGCGCGATAACGCGCGCGCGGGTGACACTCTGCCATGTTCACCCGGATCGAGCCGCGCGTCATCTTTACTGCTCAGTAGGCTTGTTTGTGGGCCGCGCGAACGGTCGAGGGACACCTACTTGCGGCGTGTCGGCAGGCAG
>JALZNB010000175.1 GCA_030857905.1 Actinomycetota bacterium | reverse complement strand
GTGCCTGCTCGCCCGGTCGAGCAGGCTGACCCGGTAGGCGCGGAAGCCGCTGGTGAAGTCCCGAACGCCCTCGACGCGCAGCGCGCGGTGGAACAGCACCGCCGCCCCGCGCGACAGGAGCCTGCGGAACATCGGAGCCGTAATGTCGTCGCCGCCGTCGACGAAGCGCGAGCAGATGGCGACGTCCGCGCCCGACTCGATCTCCGTGCGCAGTCGCAGGATCAGTGCCGGGTCGTGGGTGTCGTCGGCGTCCATCACGACGACGATGTCGTCGAGGGCGGCGGTCTCCAGCACCGCCCGCAGCCCGGACTGCACCGCCTGTCCGAGGCCCAGGTTCACCGGGTGGCGCACCAGCCGGACGTCGAGACCGGGCATCCCGGCGGCCGCGGTGTCGGCGGTGGCGTCGGTCGAGCCGTCGTCGACCACCCAGACCGTCAGCTTCTCGGTCGTGGCGACATCGGCGAGGCGGCGCAGCAGGGGCGGAAGCGACTCGGCCTCGTTGTAGGCGGGCAGCACCACGTGCGCGGTTCCCGGGGTCGGTGTCGCTCGCGCGGCCCGCGGCAGATCCGACTCCAGCACACCGGACACTTCGGTCACCATGGTCTCGTCGAGTGGCACAGGCCCTCACATTCCTCGGTCGCGCCCAGAGATCTCACACCCGCGCGGCGGCGTTTTCGGTCGGCTCGTCGAGATCCTTTACCGGGTGCCGAAGCGTGTTTTCGGCGGGCTACCTCAAAAAAATGACCGAGTGAATTTACCAATTAGCTCGAAGGGGTGACGAGACCACCCGATAGGTGTCGTGAGTGGACAGGATCGCCTGGTCGTCGCCCCTCCTGGCCTGCGGTTACCCGAACGGGCGGACTCGAATGAGGATGCCTTTCGCTCCCAACGCCGTCGATGATCTTCGTTATGATCGGGGGCAGTCGAGATCGGGCCGCGACGATATCCCCGATGTCTTTCCCCGTCGCGCCCGCGGCATAGTGTTCTGGCGCAAGATCCGTTCGCGATAGGCGAGAAATCGCGGTGCGGTCGGCGTCGTTCGTGGAACACCGCGACAGGGCATCCGCCATCTCGCCTGCTTGTCACCGAAAGGACGTCGTCGCAATGTCGTGGCCGTGTCGCCGTGTTGGCGTGACCCAGTTCGGAGCGAGTCGACCCGCGGCGGCCGACCAGGCGTGGCGAGGTGGCGCCCGATGACGAGCGTCGACACCGCGCGGTCGGTACCGGCCCAGCTTGGGCGCCAGCCCCGGTTCACACCCAGGCCCCCGGCCCGCTCACGGTTCGCCAACGCGCTGGCCAAGGTCAACGCGGTCGCCATGCTGCTCGTCGCCGTCGATGTCGCCGCCCTCGTGGCCGCCGGTCACGCGTTCCAACTCGATCCACCGTGGACCGGAATCGTCGCGGTCGCGCTCCTCGGCGCGCGCGGCGGCGGCAGGCTCTACCGGCGGCGCCTGTGGCTGTCCTGGTTCCACGACCTGCCCAGATCGCTCAGCGCCACCGCGATCGCGTTCGCACTGATCACCATCGCCGTCCTGGTCGGCGGCCAGATGGGCACCGCCGCCGCGCCCGCGCAGTGGGCCGTCCTGTTCTTCGTCGCGATCGCCGAGCCCGCCCGGATCTGCGTGTTCGCACTCGGCCGCTGGGCCAGGCGCCGCTTCGACCGCTGCGATCGCACGATCGTCGTCGGCGCGGGCGAAGTCGGTGTCGACCTGGTTCGCTCCATGATGGAACACCCGGAGTTCGGCCTGCGCCCGGTGGGCTTCATCGATCCCGACCCGGTGCGCGATCGCCGCACGCTGCCCGTCGAACTGGTCGAGGACGACCTGGCCGCCGCGATCAAACGGCTCAAGGTCGGCACCGTCGTGCTCGCGTTCTCCCACGCGCGCGACTCGCCGGTGGTCGACGCCGCGGTCACCGCGCACCGACACCGCTGCACCACCCTGGTCGTGCCTCGGATGTTCGAGCTCTACCAGGACGGGCCGGACATCGATCGGTTGCGCAGCTACCCGTTGGTGCGGCTGCGGACCGCGCCGACGAGCAGGCCGAGTTGGTGGATCAAGCGGGCCGTCGACTCGTCGCTGGCGTCGGTGGCGCTGCTTCTCATCGCGCCGGTGGTCGCGTTGTGCGCGCTCGCGGTGCTGCTGGAGAGCGGCAGGCCGGTGTTCTTCCAGCAGGTCCGGGTCGGTATGGACGACCGCACGTTCGTGCTCTACAAGTTGCGCAGCGTTCGCCAGGGCAAGGAGAACGACTCCCAGACGCGGTGGTCGGTGGCGGGCGATGCCAGGGTCGGGCCAGTGGGCAGGTTCCTGCGCCGCACCTCGCTCGACGAGCTGCCCCAGTTGTGGAACATCGTGCGCGGCGACATGTCCTTCGTCGGGCCGCGACCGGAACGGCCCGGGTTCGTGCGCGAGTTCTCCGCCATCCACGAGTTGTACTGGGCCCGCCACCGGGTGCCGACCGGGCTGACCGGCCTCGCCCAGGTGCACGGGCTGCGCGGCGACACCTCCATCGCCGACAGGTCTCGCTACGACAACTACTACATCGCGAACTGGTCGCTCTGGCTCGACGTGAAGATCCTGTTGTTGACGGTCGGCGAAGTAGTGCGCGGAGGCAGACGATGAGGCGACGGTCGGTCCGGCGGCGATGCCTGGGTCTGCTGATGGTCGTCTGCCTCACCCTGACCGCCTGTGCCAGCAGTTCCGCCGTACTGCCGCCGCCGAAACCGACGGCACCCTGTGGCTGGTGGTACGCCATCGGTGACACGCCGACCGCGGCCGAGATCGACGCCGCCGCGAGCAGGTACAAGGTGGTCGTGCTCAACGCGGGCGAACTCGCCGCGATGCGCAGGTTGCACGCGCTCAACCCGTCGATCACCGTGCTCGTCTACAAAGACCTGTCCAGCACCCGCAACTACAGGGGCGCGGTCAACGGCGACGTCGACGCGCAGTGGCTGCCCAGCGGCATCGGCTACAACGCCGCCCAGCGTGAACATCCCGAGTGGTTCGCCACGGACACCGCGGGCAGGCGCATCGAATGGGACGGCTACCCGAAACACTGGCAGATGACGGTGTGGGACCAGAAATACCAGCGGGCGTGGGCGAAGGCGGTGGTGAACGAGGTCGTCGAGCAGGGCTGGGACGGTGTACTGGCCGACAACGACTTCAACTCGCTGCGGCACTACTCCTCGGCCGTGTTGGCCGGGACGAAGACCGTGGCCGAGACCGACCGGCTGCTGCGCGACGGCCTCGACGCCCTGCTGACCGCCGCGGGGGAGTCACTACACGGAGCCGGGAAGATCCTGGTGCCCAACGTGTCCGAGACCCGGCTCATCCCGGGCCGCTGGACGGCGCACTACCGCTTCGGGGGTGCCATGGAGGAAATCTTCGGCTTCCGCGACGGCGGTTCCGAGGAGCTGATCACCTTCCGGGGCAACGAATGGCAGGAACTGCGCGCCCAGGCCGCACTCGGTGAGTCGTGGCTGCTGCTCTCGACCAGGGTTCACGGGTCGCGAGAGGAACGCGCGGGCTATGCGAGCGCCGCGCTGCTGGCGGGTCCGATGACCTGCTGGATGGGCGCCACGACCGACACCTACACCACACCCGAGTGGTCCACGCTGCAGAACGCCGGACTGGGCGAGGCCGTCGACGTGGCCACCCGCCAACCCACCGGGGTGTGGACGCGGGAGTTCACCGGCGGATGGGTGGCGGTCAACCCGACGAGCGCCGTCGTCGCGCTGACCCCACCGGAGGGCTTGGTCACCCTGGAGGGCAAACCGGCGCGCAAGGTCGACCTTCCGGCCGCCGATGGCGTCGTGCTGGTCAGGTCGAAGCCGATTCCGACCACGCTGCGGCCACCCCCGCCACCGCCTCCGCCGCCCACGACGACCTCGACCCCGCCACCACCCCCGCCGCCGTCGACATCCACCTCGGATCCGGAACCGACGTCGACCGAGCCGGTGACGCCGACTGTGCCGCTGTCACCGACACCCACGTTGCCCGCGCCGCCTGTGGTGCCACCGCCACCGGAACCCGCGCCGACGTCGCCGGCCCCGGCTGAGCGGTGATGTGTTCACGGCCTGTTCTTGACGACGAGTCGATCCCAGCCGGTCAGTAGGCGATCTCGATGGTGGCGTGATGGGCGGTGGGATCGGTGAGGTGGTCGAGCAGGTAGTGCGCCAGGTCCGCGCGCGAGATCGACCAGCAGCCTCGCATCTTGGTGCCCACCGCGGTGCGGTAGTCGCCGGTGAGCGGGCCGTTGGTCAGCCGGGCGGCCCGCACGAGTGACCAGTCGGCGCCGGACGCCCTGATCCGCCGCTCCATCTCGATCATGTCGGAGTACGGCTTGCGCAGCATCGGATGCAGCAGAAGCCGCGCGATCGCCCACTCGGCGACGTGCGATGGTGGCGGCACCCGCACCGAACTCGTCGACACCACGAGAAACCGGCGGATGTTCGCCTGGTCCATCGCGGCGAGGATGTTGCCGGTGCCCTCGGAGTACACGGTCGTGGCGTGACGGCGGTAGCCGATGCCGAGCGAGGACAGCACCACGTCGACACCGTCGACCACCTTGGCCACCACCTCCGGATCGAGCAC
Organism: Actinomycetota bacterium; assembly: GCA_030857905.1. Classification (GTDB taxonomy): domain Bacteria; phylum Actinomycetota; class Actinomycetes; order Mycobacteriales; family Pseudonocardiaceae; genus Actinokineospora. Next base: position 14,218 of record JALZNB010000175.1, on the reverse strand, counting down.
GTCACCCTGCTCGATCCGGAGCCGTGGATGGTTCGGGCCCACCGCGTCCGGGTTTCTCGCCAGCACGACCACGTCGTGGCCGCGGTCCAGTGCCTGCCGGGTCAACTGCTTGCCGGTGCCACCGGTGGCGCCGAATATGGCGAGCCGCATTCGACTCATCCTCTCCACCGGTCACACCGGCCGTCGTCGATCAGTGCGCGGTGGCTTCCTCGACCGGGCGCCCGCCCGACGCCTTCGCCACCACGTCGACCAGGTCGGATCGGCAGGCACCGGGGAGCTGGGGCGGCGGCCCGCCCGCCAGCGCTCGTCCGATCCGCTGCTTGATGTCCTCGTCGGCGTAGAGTGTGTCAGGCGTCTTCAACATCATCATCACGTTGGCCACCCGACGCCAGACCTCCTGGTCCTTGGTGGACGCGGCGACCGCGATGCCGAAGTTCACCTGATCGGACGGCGGGCGCTGGGGACGGCGCCCCTGCACCGTGGCCTCCCACAGCCCGGCCCGGCCGCGGTCGTTCATCACCGCCTCCTCCCACCACGGGCGCAGCAGCTTCTCGGTCCGCTCGGCGTACTCGGAGGCCTGCTTCTGGCCGACTTCGGGGTGCTCGTCGAGCAGGTCCGCCAGCAGGTAGGCGTGCTTGAGCCCGAGCGAGATGCCGCGCCCGTAGGACGGGTTGGTGGTGCACACGGAATCCCCGATCCCGTAGAAGCCCTCCACCACAGGGTTTCCCGGCATCGGCAGCCGCAGCGAGTTGTCCAGGCTGCCCATCGCGTAGACGGGCGAGATCGGCTCGGAGTTGCCGGGGGCGACCCAACCGGCCAGCAGCGGGGTGGCCCGGACCGCGGCGGTGAACGCCTCCTCGTCGCGCAGCCCCTTGAGCGCCGTGTCCTCCGGCAGGATGCCGAACGAGATGGAGAACGTGTTGTTGTCCCCGAGGAACAGCACCGCCGTGTAGTGGTCCCACAGTCCGCCCGCGCCGAAACCGCGGTTGAGCGGCCCCGGCGGGGTGGCGGAGGTCATCTTGTAGAACCTGGTGTAGTAGGTGATCTTGCAGCTCTCGCTGAGCAGCGACAGCACAGGCAGGCCCGCTTCGGCCAACCAGGACTCCGCGGCCGAACGACGCCCACTGGCGTCGATCACCAGATCCGCGGTCCTGGTCTCGCCGTCGGCGAGCTTGACGCCGGTGACCCGAGGGCTGCCGTCGTCGGAGACCAGCAGCGAGCGCACGGTCTTGCCGGTGGACAGCGTGATGCCCGGGCGTGCCAGCGCGCGCTTGCGCAGGGCCAGCTCGAAGGTGGAGCGGCGCGCGATCACCATTCGGAGATCGTCGTCATCGGGCTGCCGGGTGAACTCGGGCAGCGTGGGCGGGGTGTAGTCGGCCAGGCGCACCTCGGTGCAACCGGAGTCGAGCAGCTCGGCGTAGACGTCGGGTGCCCTGTCCCGCAACAGGTTGCAGCCCAGCGACCCGAAGGCGTGTGACTGCACTCCTTGCGGGACGGTGGGCCGCTTCGCCACTGCGGCCTCGTCCACAGTGGAAGGAAGCGGCTCCGGGGACCGCTCAAGGATCTCGACCTGATGTCCCCGGTCGGCCAGGGCGATGGCGGTACCGAACCCGAGCACACTCCCACCGATAACGCAGACAGTACTCATGCTGTGCTGACTCCTAGTCTCGTCGGCTGTCAGGAGTTCCAGAACTCGTCGGTGGCGTGGACATCGTTGGGGTAGGTCCAGAACTCGGCGATCTTGCCGCCCTCGATCCTGGCGACGTTGATGAACGGCATCTCCAGCACCTTGCCCTTGCGCTCGTACCGCGTGTGCAGCAGCGCGAAGGCGTGGTTCTCGCTGGCCCCGATCTCCCAGGCCTCCATGTACAGCTTGCCGTTGGTGAGCTCGAAGAGCTTGTTGGCGAAGGCGATCGACTCCGCCAGTCCTTTGTGCTCACCGGAGAGCGGGTTGCGGCCGGGGTAGTGATGCACCGCGTCCTCGGTCCAGTACGAACCGGCGGTCTCCACGTCGCCGACACCGAAGGCGGCGTACACCTTCTTCATCAGCTGGACGTGCGGGTGCTCGTTGATATCGCTCATCATCACTCCTGTTCGAGTATGTCCTTTGTGGATGATCAGGCGGGAACGGTGCGGCGGACGATGCTGCGTACCGCGTCGGCGATCTGTTCGGCGGTCGGCGCGTAGGCGTCCTCCAGCGTGGGGCTGAACGGCGTCGGCACATGCGGAGAGGTCACCATCCGCACCGGGCCGCGCAGTGCGTCGAAGGTGTTCTCGGCGACCAGCGACGCGATGTCGCCCGCGACCGAGCAGCGGGGGTTCGACTCGTCGACCACGACGAAGTGCCCGGTGCGCCGGACACTGGCGTAGATCGTCTCCTCGTCGAGGGGCGACACGGTGCGGGGGTCGATGATCTCGACCTCGATCCCCTCGGAGCTGAGTCGCTCGGCGGCCTTCTCCGCCTCCGAGACCATTCGGCCGATCGCCACGATCGTGCAGTCACCGCCCTCGCGGACGATCCGAGCCTGCCCGAGCGGAATCTCGTAGGATTCCTCCGGCACCACACCGCGGCTGAAGTAGAGCATCTTATGCTCGAAGAAGATCACCGGATCGTTGTCCCGGATGGCGGCGATCATCATGCCCTTGGCGTCGGCCGCGTTCGACGGCACCGCGACCTTCAGCCCGGGGATGTGGGCGAAAATCGAGTACAGCGCCTGGGAGTGCTGCGCGCCCCGGCGCATGCCCGCGCCCCACATGACCCGCACGACCAGCGGCACGCTCGCCTTGCCCCCGACCATGTACCGCAGTTTCGCGGCCTGGTTCAGGATCTGGTCGAAGCACACCCCGGCGAAGTCGACGAACAGCAGGTCGACGACCGGCCGCAGTCCGGTCGCCGCCGCGCCCACCGCGGCACCGACGAACGCGGCCTCGGTGATCGGGGTGTCGAAGATCTGGTCGGGGAACTCGACGTGCAGTCCTTTGGTGGGGCCCCATGCGTTGCCCAGCTTGCCGTCGGTGCCAGTCCCGCCGATGTTGTCCTCACCGAAGACCACCACGCTCGGGTCGCGGCGCATTTCTTGGGCCAGGGCCTCGCCGATGGCCTCCAGGTACGACAGAACTCGCGTCACGCGGTCCTCCTCGGGTAGTTTTCGGTCAGTAGCTGACGTAGACATCAGTGAGGAGTTCGCTGATGTCGGGATCTTTCGCGTCGCGCGCCTCGTCCATCGCCGCGTCGATGTTCGCGCGGACGGCTCCGTCCACGGCGCTGAGTTCCTCGGCGGTGATGGACTCGCCGGTCAGCACCCGATCGATGAACAGCTGGATGCAGTCGCGGGTGGCCCGCAGGTCCTCGATCTCACTCGGCAGCCGATAAGCCTGCTGATCCCAGCCCTCCATGTGGCCGTAGAACCGGTCCGCCTTGCACTCCAGCAAAGTCGGCCCGTCACCCCGGCGGGCCCGGGCCACGGCTTCGGCGGTCGCGGCCTGGACCGCGAACACGTCGTAGCCGTCGACCACCACCGAGGGGATGCCGACCGCCTCCCCCCGCGGTGCCACCGACCGCCCGCCGAGGTGGAACCGGGTCCCGGTGGCCTGGGCGTAACCGTTGTCCTCGACCACGAAGATGACGGGCAGTCGCCAGACCGACGCCAGGGTCAGGCTTTCCGCGAACGCCCCCTGGTTCGCCCCGCCGTCCCCGACGAAGGCCACCGCGACCTGTCGGGTGCCGCGTACCTTCGCCGAAAGGGCCGCTCCGGTCGCCAGCGGGACGCCACCGGCGGCGACGCCGTTGGCTCCCAACATGCCGCGATCGAAGTCCGCGATGTGCATGGAACCGCCCTTGCCGCCGCAAAGACCGCCCGCCTTGCCGTATAGCTCAAGCATCATGCCGGTGACATCGCAGCCCTTGGCGATGGCGTGCCCGTGTCCCCGGTGCGTGCTCGAGATGTAGTCGTCGTCATCGAGTTCGGCGCAGACACCGGCGCCGACGGCCTCCTGGCCCGCGTAAAGGTGTACCGCGCCGGGGATGGTGCCGCCCGCGAATTCGAGGTGTACCCGTTCCTCGAACTCGCGAATCGTTCGCATGGTGCGGTAGATCGTGAGCAACCGATCCCGCTCCGATGTGATGTCGCCAGAATGTTTCCTCATCGTGTACGTCCTTTATCCGGCTGGCTCGGTTGCTCGAACAGCGCACGCTGTCGCACCCCGTCTCGGCGCGATAAACGTCGACGGCGGAGGGGGAATCGAGTGCTTGAACATATATGGCGAATGGTGGCCCGCGTTATGACTGTCGAATGCGTGGCCCATTTCGCGCCCTGGGTTGCGACTCCGGCTTAACGTATCCACGGTGTCCGGGTCCCGCAAGCAATCCACAACTGGTCTGAATGGCCTAGTTGCCTGCTCAGGGCCGTGATTGGTGATCATCATCAGCGGGCGGCGACCCCATTGTGTTCGGGTGTCTTCGCAGCTCGGTTGCCTGGTGGGGATGGTATGAGCCGAGCTGAGGACGGCTCACGGGAGAAGTCTGTCGGTTTGCCGTGTCGGGTGAAGAATCCCGGACCGACTGGGTGGAAATCCCAGTTGACAAGTGATCGGTGATGTCATCTGTCCGCGATGGTCTCCGATCGTGTCGACGAATATCACCGGGACTTGAGATGCTCTGTGCTAGTGACTAAGGGGTCGACCCCTAGTGACTCCGCGTTACTGTGGTCGAGCATGATTCGTGATTATTCGAACCTACGCCATCTGTGTGCACCAAACCCGAGTGGTTTGCGGGACCGCGTTAGGCGATGATATGTTGTGGTTTGAAATTAACTGCCACAAGGATGACGATATGGAATCGGAATAGCATAAACGAATGCGAGTCGATTGATCGGCTTCTCGGATCGCCGACCGGGCATGGGTCACAAGGATGCGTTATCTCGATCTGACCGCTGAGCCACGTTCTGAATGACATCTCGTGACGCTTAATCCTGGGCCTGATCTATGCGATTGGGGAAATTGGTGGGATTAATTCAGGGTGATCGACATTCGACCGAGAGTGCGGGGCGACCCGTCGGAGCCGGTGTGAGGAAACTTCTTCGTACAGTCGTCAGGATCGCTTGTTCGGCGTTCGCCGACCTCGGCGCCGCGGTGAGCGGCTGGCCAAGGCAACCCGCCATCCCGGATCCACCGTCGACCGAGCTGACGTCGGTGGGCACCGACCCGGGCGGGGTGTTCACCGCCTGCACGGACAAGACCTGCGTTCACCGCGTGGAACTCGTGCGCGTCCAGCGAGACCTGCATGACCAGGTCGGTTCCTCGCTGGCGGGCATGGCCATGCAACTGGAGATCACCCAGCGGCTGATGCAGTCCGACGCGGGTCGAGCCGGGCAGTTGCTCACCGAGGTACGAGATACCACCACCCACTTGGTCGGGACCGTGCGCGGATTGTCCGTCCAGCGCCACCGCCGCCCTCCCGCCCGCGGCGGCGTCGGTGGTATCGGCGGCGTCGGGCCCGGCTCGGCGGCGAACTTCGCCCAAGCGCTCGAGAACATGGCCTGTCGGATGCGGCAGGTGATCCGCGACCGGCTGGAGATCTCGATCGACATCGCGCCCGGGGTCGACTCGGTCGAGGGCGAGGTGGGGTGGGCGGCCTTTTGGATCGTCAACGAGGCGCTGACCAATGTGCTTCGACATTCGCACGCGCGGCATTGCGTGATCACCCTCTGGATCAACGAGAACGAGCTGCACGTCCAGGTGAAGGATGACGGGATCGGTGCGGTGGCCATGCCCCGAGTCGGCGGGTCGGGGCTGGGCAACATGGTGGACCGGGCCGACGAGGTAGGTGGGTGGTGCACCATGTTGCCGTCGATCCCCACCGGCGTCGTCGTGCTGGCGACCCTGCCGCTGACCGCGGCCGATCGCGGCTGACCATGGACATCACGACCGGAGTTCCACGACCCGCCGTCACCCTGGCGCACGATGCGCTGAACCGGGATTCACGGCAGGCTGGGACCGGACACAAGCCGTATCCCCGGGCCAGGCCCGGTACCGAGCAACCAACCGCATGGAAACCTGGGGTTGACATGATCAACACAGTTGTCGACCGGGTCGAGATCCTGATCGCCGACGATCATCCCGTCTACCGGTCCGGGCTGCGCAGCCTGCTGGAGCAGGTCGACTCGCTCACCGTGGTCGGCGAGGCGAAGACCGGCCACGAAGCGCTGACCATGACCCACGAGCTGCAACCCCAGCTCGTGCTGATGGATGTCAATCTTCCCGGCATGTCCGGGGTCGACGTCACCAGGACAATGGTCCGGCGCCGGGCGAACACCGCCGTCATCATGGTCACCATGCTCGACGATCGCGACACGTTCTTCGCCGCGATGCGGGCCGGTGCCAGGGGATACCTGATGAAGGGCGGCGGCTCGGACGACGTCATCCGCGCCATCGCCACGGTGAACTCCGGTGGGCTCTTCTTTGATTCGCAGGTGGCTCCCTGGGTGGTCGAGTACCTCGTCAAGCCGCCGGTCGTGGGCAAGCCATTCCCCGAGCTCACCGATCGCGAACGCGCCGTGCTGGAACTGGTCGCGGACGGCCAGGGCAACGTGACGATCGCCAGGACGCTCGGCCTGTCCATCAAGACCGTGCGCAACTACCAGTCGCGGATATTCGCGAAGCTTCAGGTGGTGGATCGCACCGAAGCGGCGGTACTGGCCCGGCGGGCCGGACTCGGCCATTAGTGCCACTGTCCGCGTCGGGCCACGATGAGGCGGGAAGATTTCACGGTCGATAAATACTGAGCCCCGCCGCGGCGTAGGGAGAAAACACGCCGCGATGTGGGTGCTGTTCAAAGATCACGGTGGACGCACGTTGATTTCTGGTCACCAGGGCTGAGACCGCCACCGAGGGAAGCGGCGTGCGCTCGACAAGGGTGGCCTCATGCGGTCGGGGTCGAGTACACAGTGGTGACGTGGCTCGACCTGGGGGCGGGTCCGCTGTCTTGAGCACGGGTAACACTCGCCGCGATCCAGGCTGACAACAGCCTGTTGTATCGCGCCCACTCGCTCCAAAGAACAACTCCGAGAGATCTCCGCCCGCGGCTGTACCCGGGTCGGGATTCTCCTGCCGTGCCACCCGTCCCCAGGTGTCTTCTCCTTGTGGACAAAGGGTTGGGCGACGCGGTGTCGAAAGCGGCTCACAAGATCTTCGAAGCGAACTGTCGCCGTTTTCGGGATCTGCACGTCCTCGGACACCTTTGTCTGTGACTCGGAGATCCACCTCGTGCGGCACGCGTGATCGGAAACCCTGGCGGTAGCGGTGAAGCGGGTACAGATCACCTTGTCTCCCGGTCAAGGTTCCCGCATCCGGCAGGACGGCTGGCTCAAGACCGTGGGACTCGCGGGTAGTGGACTCAGAGAAGAGAAATCGTGTCAGCGCAGTGTTTAGCGGCCCGTCCGGATCCGTTCCGGAGACCGGCTGTTCGAGTAACGGTCCGCCGCGACCGGACTTCCGGATACAACCGCAACGGAGGTACTTGGTGACCAGTGTAGGAGAGAAGGCATCGGCCAAGCAGAGCTGGACGCGCTGTACGGGCTGCGGTGACCTGCACTACGTCAAGAAATTGGCGCGAGCGCTAGGAGTCTGCCCGGAGTGCGGGCACCATCACCGGCTGACCGCCGTCGAGCGGATCGAGCAGTTGACCGATCCGGGGAGTTTCGAGGAGCTGGCCGTTCATGTGGTGGCCACCGACGTACTCGGCTTCACCGATTCCCAGCCCTATTCGGAACGCCTGGCGAAGGCCAGGGCCGCGACCGAACTCGACGACGCCGCCGTGTGCGGTGTCGGGCGCATCGGCGGGGTGAGTATCGGACTGGCGGTCATGGACTTTCGTTTCATGGGCGGCAGTCTCGGCGCCGCGGTCGGTGAGCTGATCACCCGCGTCGCCGAGGAGGCGATGGACCGGAATATCCCACTCCTGATCGTGACCGCCTCCGGTGGGGCGCGGATGCAGGAGGGCGTCCTCGCCCTGATGCAGATGGCGAAGGTCAGTCAGGCGCTGGCATCGGTGCGCGAGGCGGGGCTGCTGAGTATCAGCCTGATCACCGATCCCACTTACGGCGGGGTGGCCGCGTCGTTCGCGACGAACTGTGACGTGCTGGTGCTCGAGAAGAACGCCCGGATGGGCTTCGCCGGTCCCAGGGTGATCGAGCAGACCATCCGCCAGCGGCTGCCCGAGGACTTCCAGACCGCGGATTTCCTGTTCTCCCACGGACAAGCCGACACCGTGCGGCACCGGCACGACCTGCGTGGCTGGCTCAGCGCGTTGCTGAACGCCACCCGGCCCGCCTCCGACACGGTGTCGTCGGTCCCGGTATGGGAGCGGAAGCGGGCGCTGGTACGGGATCCGGCCGATCTGGCGACTGTGGACGCCTGGGACGCCGCCACCGCGGCGCGGCAGGTCGACCGGCCCACCACGCTGGAGTACCTGGACCTCGCGTTCGACGGTTTCGTCGAACTGCACGGAGATCGGCTGGCCGCGGACTGTCCGTCCATCGTCGCCGGTTTCGCGCGACTGCGCGGTCGGCCGGTGGCGGTGATCGGACACCAGAAGGGGCACACGACCGCGGAGTTGATCAGCCGGAACTTCGGCATGCCGCAGCCGGAGGGCTATCGCAAGGCCCTGCGGATCATGAGGCTGGCCGACCGGCTGGGTATCGCCATCGTGTCCATTGTGGACACGCCCGGCGCCTTTCCCGGCAAGGACGCCGAAGAGCACGGCCAGTCCATCGCGATCGCGGAGAGCATCCTCGGGATGTTCGAGCTGCGCAGCCCGGTGGTCGCGGTGGTGACCGGCGAGGGCGGCAGCGGCGGCGCGCTGGCGCTGGCCGTCGCGAACCGGGTACTGATGTTCGAGCGTGCCATCTATTCGGTGATCACCCCGGAGGGCTGCTCCGCGATCCTCTGGGGCGAGGCGTCTTTCGCGCCCACCGCGGCCAGGGCGCTCGGCATCACCGCGCGCAGGCTGCTGGAACTCGGCGTGGTGGACGGGGTGCTGCCCGAGCCGCCGGACAGCGACCCGACCGATGCCCCGGCGATGGCGGCCGCACTGGGCGAGGCGATCGCCCACACGCTCGCCGAACTGGAACAGACCGAGGATCGGGACCTCATCCGGGACCGGCGCGCCCGGTTCCGTTCTTTCGGCAGCGCTGGAGTTCTGAACAGCGAGGTACAGAAGGAACCGGTGAATTAGATGACAGACCGAGATCAATTCGACGGAGACGCGCTGGCCGAGCTTCGCGCGCACACCCAGCGACTGGCGGGTGATCTGCCAGGGCACCTGCATCGGCTCAGCGTCAGCTCGGGGGGTGTCAGCATCGAGGTGGAATGGCAGCCATCCACCGGCGGGTCGAACGGCGTGGTGACGCACTTCGTTCCCGCGGTAGGCCACGAAGTGTCGGCCGAACTCGCCGAGGAGCCGGTGGAGTCGACTGTGGTCAGCTCGCCGATGGTGGGCACCGTCTACCGCGCCGCGAGTCCGGACAAGCCACCGTTCGTCGTGGTCGGTGACGTGGTCGAGCCAGGCCAGACAGTCGCGATCATCGAGGCGATGAAGCTCTTCAACCCGATCGTGTCGGATGCCGCGGGCGTGGTGATCGAGGTGCTCGTCGAGGACGGTGAGCCGGTCGAGTTCGGCCAGCCGTTGCTGCGCCTCGGCGGTCCCGCACCCGAAGCCGCCGTGAACGGGTCCGCGGTCAACGGACAGGCGGGTCGGTGACCATGTTCCGCAAAGTGTTGATCGCCAACCGCGGTGAGATCGCCGTGCGGGTGGCCAGGACGTGCCGGGAACTCGGCATCAGGACCGTGGGGGTGTATTCCACGGCCGATCGGGACCCGAGGGTGCTGCGCCATTTCGACGAGGTCGTGCACATCGGCCCCGCGCCGGGGCGGCGCAGCTACCAGAACACCCCCGCCATCATCGAGGCGGCGCTGCAGACCGGCGCCGACGCGATTCATCCCGGCTACGGCTTCCTGTCCGAGGACGCCGACTTCGCCGAGATCTGCGACGACTCCGACCTGATCTTCATCGGTCCGAGGGCCTTCCAGATGGCCGCGCTCGGGGACAAGGCCAGTGCGCGTCGGATCATGCAGAACGCCGGGCTGCCCCTGCTGCCGGGCAGCGTGGAGCCGTCGCCGGATGCCGACCACGCGCACAGGACCGCGGACCGAATCGGCTACCCGGTGATCATCAAGGCGTCCGCGGGCGGTGGTGGCAAGGGCATGGCGGTGGTGCGGGACCCGTCCCGCCTGGAGGACACCCTGGCGCACGCCAAGGTGGTCGCGGCATCGGTGTTCGGCGACGAGCGGGTGTACCTGGAGCGGTATCTCGAACGTGCCAGGCACGTCGAGGTCCAGGTGCTGTGTGACGGGTACGGCAACGGGGTCCACCTCGGTACCAGGGACTGCTCGGTGCAACGCCGTCACCAGAAGCTGCTCGAAGAAGGGCCCGCGCCCGCCCTCGCCTCGGCGACGACCGACGGCATGGCCGAAGCGGCCGTCCGCGCGGTCCTGAAAGTGGGCTACAGCGGCGTGTGCACCTTCGAGTTCCTGGTGGACGAGCACGAGAACTACTTCTTCATGGAGATCAACACCCGGATCCAGGTGGAGCACCCGGTGACCGAGATGATCACCGGAGTGGACCTGGTGCGCGAGCAGATCCTGGTGGCCGCCGGACACCCGCTCAGCGTGACGCAGAAGGACATCCAACTGCGCGGGGTGGCGGTCGAATGCCGGATCAACGGTGAGGACCCCGATCGCGACTTCGTTCCGACGGCCGGGGTGCTGGAGCGGTTCGATCCGCCGGGCGGCCCGTTCGTCCGGGTGGACACCCACGCCTTCTCCGGCTATGTGCTCAGCCCGCACTACGACTCCATGGTGGCGAAAGTCATCGTGTGGGCGCCGGACCGGGAACAGGCGCTGAACCGGATGGATCGGGCGCTCAACGAGTTCACGGTGTCCGGCCCCGGCGTCAAGACGACGATTCCCTTCCTGCAACGTGTTCTCGTCGATTCGGAATTCCGGAAGGCGACACACAACACGGCGCTGGTGGACCGGATACAGGCAGTCGACAAGGAGGAAACCAGATGACCACGCAAAACGATCCCGACATCGTCACCGACAACATCGATGCGGAGCTGAAGGAAATCCTGATCAGCAATGTCGGCCTGCGGCCGTCGTCCTTGGAGGGCACCGAGAACCTCGTCCTGGAGGAACTTGGACTCGACTCGCTGGCGGCGATGGAACTGCAGGCGATCGTCAAGGCCAGGCACGGTGTCCAGATCCCGGAAGAGGCGTTGTCGATGCGGGTGGACGAGATCTCGACCTTCCTGCGCTCGGCGTTGCGGGAGGCGAACTGACATGGCCGGGCACACCGAGGCGAGCATCGTGATCGACGCTCCGTTCCAACTGGTCTGGGACATGACCAACGACGTGGACAACTGGACCTCCCTGTTCACCGAATACGCGGCGGCCGAGGTCATCGAACGCGACGCGAACACGGTGAAGTTCCGGCTGTCACTGCACCCGGACGAGAACGGCAAGATCTGGTCCTGGGTCAGCAGGCGCACGTTCGACGTGGTGCGGCGTGAAGTGCACGCCGAACGGGTGGAAACCGGCCCGTTCGAGTACATGCACATCTACTGGAAATACGACGACGAAGACGGCAAGACCCGGATGACCTGGAAGCAGGACTTCCAGATGAAGCCGACCGCTCCGCTGGACGACGAAGGAATGACCAACCGCATCAACAAGAACACCCCGATCCAGATGAACGTCATCAGGGAACGGGTGGAGGCCGCCGCGCGCGCCGCCGCGGGCAATCACTGAACCTGAACTCGCACCGGCCGAGTTCATGAATCCGTCGCAGGTCGCCGCCGAACGGTTCGGCGCTCCTTGAGGAGGAGAAACGACAAGATGAACACCACCCACAAGACGATCGCCCGTGACGATATCGAGCCCAACCGCAGGCGGGGTGCCGAGATTCGCGTGCTGCTCGGCCCGGCCACGGTGGGCTGCGAGTCGGGGTTCATGGGTGTCGCCGTCGTGGAGCCCGGCGAGTGCATCGCCGAGCATTACCACCCGTACAGCGAGGAATTCGTTTACGTGATCTCCGGTACCCTGACCATCGACCTCGACGGCGAGTCGACGACCGTCCTGGCCGACTCCGGCGTACTGGTGCCGATCAACGTCCGGCACAGGTTGAGAAACGCGGGCACCGAAACGGTGAAAGCGGTCTTCCACCTCGGCCCGCTCGCCCCCCGCCCCGAGCTGGGCCACGTGGACACCGAGACGGCCGAGGACGCCGCAGAGTTCGCGAGAAAAGCATGAAACCGAGCGGGCACCGCCGGGTCGTGGTGACCGGCATCGGTGTGGTCGCCCCCGGTGGGGTCACCACGAAGGACTTCTGGTCCCTTCTCACCGACGGACGCACCGCGACCAGGCCGATCTCCCTGTTCGACGCCTCGACCTTCCGGTCGCGCGTCGCGGCGGAGTGCGACTTCGACCCGGTGGCGGCCGGACTCTCCGCGCAGGAGATCCGGCGCTCCGACCGTTACGTGCAGTTCGCGCTGGCCGCCGCCGCGGAGGCACTGGTCGACAGCGGTCTGGAGTTCGACGAGGAACTCCAGGACCGGACCGGCGTCGTGCTCGGCTCCGCGGTGGGAGGCACCACCGCGCTGGAGGACGAGTTCGTGGTGCTCAGTGACACCGGGAAGAACTGGCTGGTCAACGCCGAGTACGCCGGACCGTTCCTCTACCAGGCACTGATTCCGAGCAGTCTCGCCGCGGGCGTCGCGGTGAAGTACGGGCTGCACGGACCGGTGCAGGTGGTGTCGACCGGATGCACATCGGGTATCGACGGCATCGGGTACGCCTACCAACTCGTGCAGGAAGGCGAGGCCGACGTGGTGATCGCCGGTGCGTCGGACTCTCCGCTGTCGCCGGTGACCGCGGCGTCGTTCGACGCGATCAAGGCCACCACACCGGACAACGACGACCCGGCGCACGCGTCGCGGCCGTTCGACCGTGATCGCACGGGGTTCGTGCTCGGGGAGGGTGGCGCGGTGCTCATCCTCGAGGAACTGGAGCACGCGCGCCGCCGAGGGGCCACGATCTACTGCGAGGTCTCCGGGTATGCCGCGCGGAGCAACGGGTTCCACATGACCGGGTTGCGCCCGGACGGCGCGGAGATGTCACTGGCCATCGACGACGCGATGGCGCAGGCGAAGCTGAACAAGGACGACATCTCCTACATCTGCGCACACGGTTCCGGTACCCGGCAGAACGATCGACACGAGACCGCGGCCTTCAAGCGGTCCCTCGGCTCGGCCGCCTACCAGGTGCCGATCAGTTCGATCAAGTCGATGGTCGGGCACTCGTTGGGCGCGATCGGCGCGATCGAGATGGCGGCCTGCGCGCTGGCGATCGACAGCGGGGTCGTCCCGCCGACCGCGAACTGGGCCAACCGCGACCCGGAATGCGATCTCGACTACATCCCGAACATCGCCAGGGAGGTATCGGTCGATGCGGCGCTGTCGGTCGGCAGCGGGTTCGGCGGGTTCCAGTCGGCGATGATCTTCACCAAGCTCCGGGAGTTGGCGTCATGAGCCGTCGTGCGGTGATCACCGGTGTCGGGGTCGTCTCGCCGAGCGGGATGAGTTCCCAACAGCATTGGGACACCGTCACGACCGGGGAAAACCGGATCGGTCCGATCAGCCTGTTCGACGCCAGTAACTACTCGACCACGATCGCGGGCGAGGTCGCCGGTTTCGACATGGCGGGCCACGTGGACGGCAGGCTGCTGGTGCAGACCGACCGGTGGACCTGGATGGGCTTCGCCGCGGCCGAACAGGCGATCACCGACGCCTGCCTCGACCTGTCCGAAATGGACCCCTACGAGGTCTCGGTCGTACTGGCCAGCTCGTCCGGCGGCAACCAGTTCGGACAGAAGGAACTGCAACGGTTGTGGAGCAATCCGGAACGAACCGTCGGGGCCTTCCAGTCGATCGCGTGGTTCTACGCGGCGACCGTGGGCCAGCTTTCCCTCAGGCACCAGGCCAAAGGTCCGAGCAACGTGCTGGTGTCGGAAAGCGCGGGCGGGCTGGACAGTCTCGCGCACGCGGCGCGTGTCATCAACCGCGGTGTGTCGGTCGTGCTGGCGGGCGGTCTTGAGGCGCCGCTG
>JALZNB010000335.1 GCA_030857905.1 Actinomycetota bacterium | reverse complement strand
GCCGGGGCCATGTAGTGGGTGTGGAAGGCGCCCGCCACCTTCAGCACGATCACCTTGGTGTCGGCGGGCGGCTCGGCGACCAGCTTCTCGATCGCGGCGGCCGATCCGGCGGCGACGATCTGCCCGGCCCCGTTGCGGTTCGCGGGCACCAGTCCGAGTTCGGCGAGGCGGGCGAGGGTGCCTTCCTCGGTGCCGCGCACCAGCGCGGCCATCCCGGTCGGTTCGAGTTCGCAGGCCGCGGCCATCTCCCGGCCGCGGATGGCGGCGAGCGCCAGCGCGTCGTGCTCGGTGAGCACGCCCGCGACCGCGGCGGCGGCGAACTCGCCGATGGAGTGGCCCGCGACGACGACGTCGTCCGGGATATCGGTCCGCGTCCGCAGCTCGTGATAGGCCAGCAGCGTCGTGGCCACGATCAGGGGCTGGGTGATCGCGGTGTCCTTGATCTCGTCGGCGTCGGCGGTGGTGCCGAGCCGGACGAGGTCGAGGCCGGTGACCTCGGACCACTCGGCGAGCCGCTTCGCGGTGCCGGGAAGTTCGAGCCAGGGGGCGAGCATTCCGGGGGCCTGTGAACCCTGCCCGGGCGCCAGTAATGCGATCACGGGACAACTGAACACCGTTTGTCCCCTCGGCACCCATGCCGCTGCTCACCAAGTCGAGCCGCTTCGTTTGTCGGAACCCTACAAAAGTTGCCGCCAGATGGCCGTTCTGGGCACCTGTTCGTTGTTAGTTGTGGTGTTCGACACCGTCTGGACGCCCGGAGTTACCAGAGTCCGCGTGATCTGGACAGCCGTCCGACGGCGAGCGCGACCCGCAACACCAGTGCGTCGCGGGGGTCGCCCGCACTGCGGCCGGTGATCTCGGCGGCTTTGCGCAGGCGGTACCTGACCGTGTTCGGATGGACGAACAACTGGCGGGCGCAGGTCTCCAGCACGCCACCGGTCGCCAGGTATGCCTCGACCGTCTCCAGCAGCGCACCACCCGCCTCCTCCAGTGGCCGAGCGACCCGATCGATCAGTTGCCACTCGGCTTCGGGATCACCCGCGAGCGCCCGCTCGGGCAGCAGGTCGGCTGAGCGCACCGGCCTCGGCGCGGCGGGCCACGCGACAACCGCCCGCAACCCGGACAACGCGTCGGCCGCGCTGCGGTGTCCTTCGGCGAGCGTCATCACGGTCGGGCCCGCCACGACAGGTCCGTCGCCGAACGCCTCCGCCATTTTGGCCATGACCTCCCGGTCGGCTGTCCCGGTCGGCCCAGCCAACACGACGACCAGCCGCGACCCCTGCACCCCGAGCAACACCGGCCGCCCGACCCGCGCCGCCCGGCTGCGCACCTCGTAGACCACGGTCGGCGGGTCGTCCGATGGTGGGTTGCCGACGAGCACGGTCGCTTCGGCCGCGGGGTCCCATCCGAGCGCGGCGGCACGGGAGAGCAGGGATTCCTCGGCGTCGCCACGCACGATCCCGTCGACGACCAGCGCCTCCAGTCGCGCGTCCCACGCCCCTCGCGCTTCGGCGGCCGAGGCGTAGGACATGGCTGAGGCGAACGCGACCTCCTGGCCGTACCGCAGCACGGCCTCGGACAGCACCGCCCGTTCGGCGTCGTCGGCGGCGAGGTCGGGGACCAGTTCCTCGAAGATTTGCAGCGATACGCGGACCATCTCGACGGTCTGGCGGAGGCTGATCCAGCGGGAGAGGTCACGGGGTGCGCCGCGGAAGGTGTCGGTGGTCAGCCGCAGGGCCTCGCTCTTGTCGCGGAGCCATGCGGTGAATCCGGCGACACCGTTCTGGGCGACCAGGAGAACGCTGGCCCGTTGGTCGGCGGGCATCCGCCCGAACCAGGCGAACTGCGCCTCCATGGCGGCCACCGCCGCCGTCGCCAGTTTTCCCGATGCCCGCTCCACCGAGTCCAGCGTCGCGGCGGACAACCCCGCCGACGTCCCACTCATTCATTCAGAGTCCCACGTCCGCGGACGGTGAACAGACCCCAGTGCTGCCGGGACGTCGTTGTCGAAGAAGAGCGCGGTCACCGATGTTCGCCCTGCGACCACCGTTCCCGCAGGTAGAGCACATGCTTACCGTCACACCCCCAACGGGACGGGGGTGTGACGGAACTCCTGGCGCAACTCACGACGAGCACGTACCCATGCCTCGGACCGCGGAACCCGTGAGGTGACCAAACACGGCACGGTCGCGATTCAGCGACTCCTGTCAACGCCGGACTGGTGCTCGAACGCGGCGATCTGGTCATTGTCCCGGTGGATGCTTCCAGACCAGGTGTATCGCTGACCGAAGGCACTGTTGGCGCTGTTCGGTTTCCTGCTGAATGTCAGCGTCAGTCGGTCCCCGCGCACGACCTCGACGGGGGTGGCCACCGGCAGATAGCAGTGTTTCCAGCTATCCGAGGTGGTGCCGTTCGTGATGTCATCGCCGGAGATGTCCATGCAGACAGATGGGGACAGGTCAGCGATGAAATAGCCCTTGAACCCGGTGAACATGCCGTCACGCTTGATCAGGAACCTTGTGGTGATCGTGTATTCATCGGTTTCCGTTGCGGTGAACTCGTAGGTGCGAGCGAGCCTGGGGGTTGCCAGGTAAGTGTCCCTCGGGACGATCGTGTCGTAGTAGGTGTCGAAGACCCCGGTTATGCCCAGGCCGCGGAGACGGTCCGAGCCGGGGACCGATTCGTCGCCGCCTCGGATATCGCCTCGTTCGACAGCCGCGTGTGCGGCGGTGGCGGCGACCGGGGTGAGGTAACTCTCCACTTTGGAGGGAAGGAGCACACCGTCGTCGGCGAGAAATCTTGTGCGGGCGTCGGCCAGGATTCGTACGCAACCCTCGTTGTCGGTGAGGTTGCCCAGGGTTTCCGAGATGATCACGTCCGCGCGTTCCGGCAGTTCGATGTCGTAGGACATCCCGTGCCTTGGATGAAACCGGGCGCCATGCCCCTCGGCGGTGATCCGATCGACGGCGGAGTCGAGGATGGACTTGTTGAAGTCGATCCCGTACACCCGTGCCGCGCCTGCCTCAAGCGCCCACTGCGCGAGGATTCCCGTCCCTGTCCCCAGATCGACCACGATCGAGCCGGGTGCGACCGCTTCGAAGATCGCGGTGCGGAACGCGGTCATCCGCAGGCGGTCGCCGAGGAGCAGGGTGTGAAAGTCCTGACCCCAGTCGGTTATCCCTTCCGCTTCGGGCAGCCAAGGTTCCTGCGACGCATAACCGGCCACAGATGGCGTCAGCATGTCTCCTCCGGTTCTGGTGCGACTCGCACCGGCAACGTCCCCGCCGCGGGCCCGGAAACCTGGCAGCCGGTCGCCAAATCGTAAGTGGACTTGTGCAGCGGGCAGGTGATCCGCGATGTCGCCGCGTTGACGTGGGCGTAGGCCAAGCGCCCTTTGCGGTGAGGACACTCGGCGGCGATGATGAAGTCCTTGTCTCCCACCGAGACCAGGACTTCGTCGGCCGACAGTGCCACCGGCGTCACATCAGACTGCCGCGGCATCCGCGCTCCTCGCCTTGTCGACCGCCGCGTCGAAGGCGGTGCCGAGCAGGTTCGACAGCAGGAGGGCGCCGATCCATACCTTCGTCGCGTCGAGTCCGTGCACGACCTCGTATTCGCGGATCGCGGTCTGCATTTCCTTCTTGTGGAAATCATCGATGTGGATGTGTTCGGTGTAGTACTTGCCGTTTTCGATGCCGAGCCGCTCGCAGGCGCGCGCGAGGCAGGCGAACGCGGCGGGGATGCTGGCTTCGAGGTAGGCGAGCCCACCCAGGAAGTACTCGGGGGTGGGTGCGCGGTGGGTAAGCCAGTAGAAGATGTTGAGGAAGGCGAATGTCTCGTCGTGGGTGCCTTCGACCAATGTGTCGAGGTCGGTCGGCAGATCCAACTCTTCGAGCAGCTTCAGGTAGAGGTAAGAGTGGGACTGCATGAGGTTGCCGCAGCCGAACTCGTCGATGAGCACGCGCATGAGTGCCATCTGCGCTTTGATCGGCACGCGGGCGATGGCCGGGAAGAAGTTCTGCGCCTCGGTCAGCCCGTCGGCAGCG
This sequence comes from Actinomycetota bacterium, assembly GCA_030857905.1. Lineage (GTDB taxonomy): Bacteria > Actinomycetota > Actinomycetes > Mycobacteriales > Pseudonocardiaceae > Actinokineospora. The sequence continues at coordinate 7,774 of JALZNB010000335.1, read as the reverse complement.
AATTCCCGGACATAGTGTCGGAACTGTTCGTAGGTGGCTTCCTCCGCGATGTAGTCCGCGCTCGGCGAGCCCTGTTCTTCGGTGCTGAGCAAGTCAGCGAGCCGCTGCTGCCATTCCGCGCGGGATGCCACCGGCGCCGTGGTCGCCACCAGCTCGGCGAGAAGGCCGTCGATCCATGGCTTCTCGATGGCTTCCAACCGGGCGTAGCTCGCCGCGCTCGGTACCGAACGATTGTAGTGGAACAGGGTTTCCAGATCCGTCGGCATGTCTCACCTCACCGTGTGCGGGGTTGAAAGGGTTCCCTCTGCGTGCAGCCGGAACTTGATCCGGCGAAACCAGTCGTCTTCGAGCAGTCCGTTGTCCTCGCACGCCTGGCGGACCCGCTCCTCGGCATCGGTGGACAGGCTGCCGAACAGCTCCGCACACAGGGATGGCTCGATGTTGGCCAGGCCGATGGCGAATCCGTCTACCGGGCCGCCGTCGACGAGCAACGGCTCCCAGCCCTGCCACACCGCGACTTCCCCTGCGGCAGAGGTCAGTGCGCGAGTGGTTTCCTGGTCCGCGCTGGAATCTTTGATGGCTACCACGGTCGGCAACGCGCAAATTCGCAGCAGCGTGGCCAACTCGGCCTTGTTGCCGGATACAGCCGTTTCGTTGTAGACCACGATCGGTACCGACGTCACAGCGTCGAGGGTCGCGAAATGTTCGTACATCTCATCCTGGGACACCTCCACGCCGAACGGCGTGGACACCGCGATCGCTTGCACACCTTCGGCTGCCGCGATCGCCGCCCGTTCGATGACCTCCGCCGTCGTCGCGCGCAAAACCCCGGCCACCACAGGGAGTCCAGCCGCGTGCCGGACCGTGTAACGGACCATGTCGAGCCACTGCTCGGCATCGAGTGCCCAGCCTTCGCCGGTACTCAGTGCTGCCAGCACCGCATCGACGTGCGGTGCGATCGTCCTGATCAGAGCGGCGACATCGTCCTCACACACCGCGCCTGTCGCCGTCAACGGCGTCACGAGCGGCACTATTATCCCTCGATACACCGATGCCTCACAATTCCGAGACGTCGACGCGCAGCGCGAGTGAGACCTGATACAGCTCGTCGAGCGTGCCGGAGAAGCTCGCGTCGGCCGCCAAGGGGGGCGGGTTCACGGGCACGTCAGCCAGCGACAACAGCCTGGGGTTCAGCGAAACCAACGTACCGCCCCGGTTCTGGACCATCGCCAATAGCAGACTTTCCGGTGCGGCGAGCCCGTCTGTCATCGACGCGACCTTGATGTCCCTGTCGTCGTAGGCGAGGCGGTCGAATCGCAGATCGGTGTGCAGGTTGTCCATGAACGGGTAGTACGCGTCCTGAAGTTCCCTGGAGTATCCCCAGATGATGTCGTCACATCGCCCCACCTGCTCGTAGCTCATCGCCAGTCGCCCGTCGAGCCGCGCGGCGAAGAACGCGACGCAGGACAGCCGCAGCGCGTCGTTGGAGCTGTTCATCCCGAGGAAGACTGTGGCGTCGACGAACTCCATGGGCTCAGCCGCCATAGGAATCGAGCCCAGCGCGCAGCTTCGCCATCGCGGTGGCGAACATCTCGGGATCCCGTGCCAGCGCGATCCGGACGAACCGTTCGCCCTTGCTCGGTTGGCTCCAGTAGAAGAACTTGCCGGGCAGCAGGTAGATGTCGCTCTTGGCGCTTTCCCGCTGCAGCTCCGTCGCGGTGACGACCGGGTGGTTGATCTCGAACCAGGCGACACTGACTTTCGCGAAGGGCTGTTGATAGGTCAGGATCGAGCCGTCGAGCGCGGCGACAGCCGCTTCCCGATTACGGTCGAGCAGCGTCGTCACCGAGGCCATCCGGTCCTCGATCGAATCCTCGATGTAATGGCTCAACATGTTGAGCACAAACGGTGAGACGTTGAGCAGCACGCTGGTGTGCAGGTTGTACACGTCGTGCCGGATGTCGTCGCTCGGAGTCAACATGGCGCATTTGGCGTCCTGGACCGGCCAGGTCTTGCCGGTGTCTTCGATCGCGAGATAAGAAATGCCGGAATCTTCAAGCATCTCGTAAACATCGAACCGAGCGGCTTGCGGGTCCTGGAGGGTGAACGCGGCGAAACAGAAGTCGACAAGCAGGAACTTGTTGTGGTCGCGGCAGAATCGGACGACCTCTTCGAATCCCTTTCGTCCGTGTCGGAGCAGGCTTGATCCGGTCGGGTTATTCGGGTCGACCAGAAACAGAGCGTCGGTCTTGACGTGGGCGCGCAGGTTGTCGTAAACGCGGTCGGCGTCCGCGAAATGTGACTCGTCGATGGGGTACAGCGGAACGCCCATATTGGCGAGTACATCGTGCAGATTGTCGAAGCACGGCTCGATGAGCGTGACCGACATGCGCTGGTTCTTGAGGTACATCGCCGCGACCATGGTCGAGATCGACGCGGCGTACGACAGCATGGTCTTGTTCTTGGCCAGCGCGGTCGGCTGGCGGTGCAGGCGGAAGAAGGCATCGGTGAAGCGCTGCTCGAACTCGGCCTGCTTGCCGCGTTCCGCTTCGTACCACAACTTGGGGAGCCGGTCGACGATCTTGCGTTGACCGGGCGACTGCGCCTGGTGTGTGTGCGCGTCGGCCAGGTTGAATTCCATCGTCAATGCCTGGATCTCGTGCTGAGTGAGATCCGCGGCCCGATCGATCAACGTGTTTACGTTAGGTAACTGGTCCACTGAATACATCCCTGAAGTCGGCGCTCGTGATTTACCTATCGGGATCTGAGCGAAAATGTGACAGTCCGGGTGGGGTAAGTTTCCTGCTGGCCGCACCGCCTAACGCGAGCGTCCCATTCGACGCCCGGGCCCCTCTCGCGAACAATCGACCCACTGTCCGGTTGAGAGGCTGTCACACCGACCAAGGGTGTGCAAGGGATCGAGGGCGGTCGCGGTGGCACTTTGGCACCGGCAGACCAAACCATTGCGCCGAATGCGGCATCATGCCCATGCGACCCGTGTTCACCGGCCATGACTTGACGCCCCAGTAGGTTCGAGCGAAGTCAGTGTGACGTCGAATAGTAAAGAAATACCCAACAACGCGGACAGTTCCGGTGAGTCGGTCGATATTTCCGCTGGTCTTGGCGCTACAGCAGCGGAGCGGTCGGACGTGGTTCGCAACCGGGCAAACATCGGCCGCGGTCAAGGGATTGTTTGTCCGACAGGGATACCGAACGTCTCGAACGATGCCATCGCGGTGGAAGCGGGGGTTGACGGGCGGTTCATGATCGCGGGTTCGCCACCAAGTCGGGTCTCGCCGCGGTCATGTTCGGCTTGGCCGCGCCCGTGTCGCCACCTGATCTTCTCTTGCACGACATCGTCCAGGTCGGGTAAACAGATAGGTGTGTGCGCACACAGTATCGTCTAGAGTGTCCTCATGGGGGTGCGGGAAGACGCTGGAGTGGCGGCGTGGCGGGCGATGCTACTTGCCTACAACGCCGCGTTGCGAGCCATCGATGCCGAACTTGATCAGGCTGGAGCGATGCCTCTGACCTGGTACGACGTGCTGCTGGAACTGAACGCGACCAGCGAGGGCAAGCTGCGGATGCGGGAGTTGGCGAACCGGGTTGTCCTCAGCAGGACCAGAGTGAGCAGGCTCGTCGACGAGATGGCAGGCGCGGGACTGGTCGACAAGATCCGCGACGAGACCGACCGCAGAGTCGTGTGGGCGAGCATCACCAGCAAGGGCAAGCGCGAATTCCGCACCACAGCACCGCTCTATCTCCGCGGCATCGAAAGCCAGTTCGCGGCGTATCTCACCCCCGACGAGAAGGCCATGCTCGTCACGGCTCTGACCAAAGTGACCAGCGCGCACGAGTCGTGCACGCCGGATCTCAAGGCATCGCAAGGAAGGACCTCCCGATGACCGTCTCGGTCGTCACGACGACGGACGATTTCCGGCTCCCCCACTCCCCTGACAGCGTCGTCATCTACTCGGATCTGAATTGCTCTTTCGCCCATGTCGCCGTGCATCGCCTGCACGAGACCCGCGATCGACTCGGGCTGACCGGGCGGTTGCATTTCGACCACCGCGCGTTCCCGCTCGAACTGTTCAACCTGTCTGTCAACGAACGTCCTGGCGTCGACTCGGAGATCGCTGTCGTCGGCGGAATCGAGCCGGATGCCGGGTGGCGGTTGTGGCAGGGACCGGACTGGCAGTACCCGGTCACGATGCTGCCCGCGCTGGAGGCTGTGCAAGCGGTGAAGGCGCAGGGTCTGCCCGCGAGCGAACAGCTCGACCGCGCGCTGCGCAGAGCTTTCTGGGCCGAGGGTCAGTGCATCTCGATGCGTCACGTGATCCTGTCGATCGCGGGCGAGACCGGCGTCATCGATGTGGCGGACTTGGCCAAGCGCCTTGACGAAGGCTCCGCACGCGCGGCCGTCTTCGCTCAGTTCGAGTCCGCCCGCGACGGCAAAGTGGTCTGCAGCCCACACGTCTTCCTCGCCGACGGCACCAACATGGCCAACCCCGGAGTCGAAGTCCACTGGGTGAACGGCGGTTTCGGTCAGGGCTTTCCGTTCATCGACGCTGACGACCCCTCGGTCTACGACACATTGCTTGTCAAGGCCTCGGAGTTGTTGTGACCACTACGGACGGTCTCAGTGTGGTGCGGGAGTTGGCGAGCGGCGAGAAATGGCTCGCCGTCCTGGTCACGACCCGACCGAACGGCACGCCAGGGGTCTCGGTTGTCAATGCGGGAATCCTGGCGCACCCTGTCACCGGCGAGACCGTGATCGGGTTCGTATCCCGTGGCGGTACCGCGAAACTGGCCAACCTGCGCCATGAACCCACGGCGACACTGGTGTTCCGCTCCGGCTGGGAATGGATCTCCGTGTCCGGGCCGGTCGAGCTCATCGGCCCGGACGATCCCGCCGACGGCGTGAACATCCCGCATCTGCTTCGCGACATCTATGCCGCGGCGGGCGGCAACCATCCCGACCTGGACGAGTACGACCGGGCGATGGTCGCGGATCGACGAACGGCCGTGTTGCTCACCCCCGGTCGATTCACGACCAACCCGCCTGGTACCGACCACGAAGAACCGAAAGACGAGGAATCCGCGTGACCAGCACTTCCACTCCCGTCCGTCCCGATACCGCCAAGGGCACCATCCAGATCTGGTCGGATCTGCTGTGCCCGTTCGCCCACGTCGTCATCTACCGCCTCACGGTGGCGCGTGCGGAACTCGGTCTCACGGATCAGGTCCACTTCGACCACCACGCGTTCCCACTCGAACTGTTCAACGGGCCGCATCCCCGACAGGGCACAGACAGTGAAGCCGTCGGAATCGGACAGGTGGAGCCGGAAGCCGGTTTCCGGCTCTGGACGGCCGCTGACTGGCTGTACCCGTCCACTGTGTTGCTCGCGGCCGAAGCGGTGCTCGCGGCGAAGCCGCAGGGGCTCAAGGCGTCTGAGGAACTGGATCGCGCGCTACGCAAGGCCTTCTGGCTCGATTGCCGGTCGATCGGGCATCGTCAGGTGATTCTGGACGTGGCAGGCGAGGTCGAATCGGTTGATGTCACGGCGTTGGCCGAAGCGTTGGACTCCGGGAAGCACCGAGGCGACCTGATGGCTGACTATGCGGTGGCTCAGAGTGACGCCGTGCAGGGCAGTCCGCACTTGTTCCTGTCCGATGGGACGAACGTCAACAATCCTGGGATGAAGGTTCGCTGGGAAGGTCCATGGGCCGCGGGTTACCCGGTTGTCGACTCCTATGACCCGGCGTGGGCCGCGGCTTTCCTCTCTCAGGCCCTTTAACTGGATGCAGGGCCATCGTCGCGTTCGGCGGTGGCCCTGCGTTCCGATGACTGGGTCAGTTTCGGTGAATGTCATGTCTTGATTTGTGGGTCACTCGGTTCACCACGAAGTTCGGGGCCGCCCTGTCCAGGTCAAGACATGCCGCAGCCTGCGCCGGATCGAGCAGATCGCCATCGTGGACGGCACCCTCGTGCCCACCCGCGACCACCGCCTGGCCGCCAAGTCGAAGAACTACCGGTATTCCACCAACCCGCAGGTCGCCATCGATGCCGATACCCGTCTGGTCATCGCGATCCGCGACCCACAACCGGACAACCGCGACGACTGCACCGTCTACCGAGACTCCGGTATCAAGGACACCCTCACCGGACGGCCTGCGATGGCCGACGGTGGCTATCAGGGCAACACCGACGTGATCATGCCCCATCGCAAACCTCGCGATGGCAGCGTGTTGACCGACTGGCAGGAAGACCTCAACCCCGCCCACCGCAAGGTCCGCGCCCGCGTCGAGCACACCCTGGCTCGGATGAAGAACTGGAAGATCCTGCGCGATCACCGCCGCGCCGCCCACACCCTGCACGACACCGCGCCGGCTATCGCGAACCCCCACAACCCCGCCATCACCGACTGATCAACACGGTTCCTTGTCTGTACGTATGATCGGCAGGGGTCGAAATCTCCTGATTTACTGTTGACAAGTTTTTCGACATTTCCTCCGGCTATTTTCACGGCATCCCCGCCGTCCTGTTGCGACGGAGAACGATCAGTTCCGTAGGGGTGGCGGCTGTCCTTATTTGGTAGCGCGGGCAGTTGGGTTACCCCTGATACACAGAGGCGAGTACCAAACGTCCCATGCCTGTTGTGTGCCGATCGCACCAGGCAACCCTGTGCGATGTCGTCCACCAGTGAGCATGGTGTGCCGTCGAAGATCCCAGGGGTGTGGTGAAGAAGCCCACGTGGAGCCGGGAGGGTCGTCGATCGAGGCGCCGGACCTGGATCTCAGCCCACCAGCGCGATGAACGCTCGATAACCGACTCAACACCACGCGGGTGTTGTCGATCGGGCGGGCCGCCCGGCGATCTCGGTGCGCTCGATGCCGGGCGGCCCTTCTCCCCGGTCCCCACCGGTGATTCCACTATGGATGGTGGTGGGGCCAAACGCTAGGCGGGGCACGGGAATTCCCCCGTTCGTGGCATGTGGTTGAGGTTGCCGTCGGCCGCGGGCTGAGAAACGATCACGGGGGACGGTTCTGCCAGTCGGGGGACTAGGAGGTACGTGATGGGTGCTGAGCTTCGGGACGGGTTGGGTCAGGCGTGGACGATGGTGGCCACGTTTGTGCCGAAACTCCTCGGATTCCTGGTAATCCTGCTGATTGGGTGGTTGATCGCGAAGGCGATCGCCAAGGGTTTGTCGTTGGTGATGGGCAAGTTGGGCTTTTCCCGGTTGATGGAGAAGACCGGGATGTCGGGTCTGGCCCGGAATTCGGGTGTGGACGCGGGCGCGATCATCGTGAAGTTGGTCTACTACTTCATCCTGTTGATCGCGTTGCAGTTGGCGTTCGGCGTGTTCGGGCAGTCGAATCCGGTGAGTCAGTTGCTCAACGAGGTGATCGCGTTCTTGCCGCGCATTCTGGTGGCGATCGTGTTGGTCATCGTGGCCGCCGCGGTGGCCAAGGTGGTGCGTGATCTGGTCACCAGTGCGTTGGGCAACCGGCCGTTCGGGCCCGCGTTGGGCACGGTCGCCTATGTCTTCATCATCGCGTTCGGCATCATCGCCGCGTTGAACCAGGTGAACATCGCCACGGCGGTCACGCTGCCGGTGTTGATCACGGTGTTGGCCACGATCGGCGGTGTGCTCGTCGTCGGGCTCGGTGGTGGCTTGATCAAGCCGATGTCGGAGCGGTGGGGTGGTTGGTTGGAGCAGTTGCAGGGCCAGTTGGGTTCGGGCAAGGGCGCTTCGCGTTCGCGCCACGAGAC
>JALZNB010000149.1 GCA_030857905.1 Actinomycetota bacterium | reverse complement strand
CCTGCCGCGTGCGCGGCGAAGGATCAGGAAACCAGGCCCCGCCGGAACCCGTGGGCCACCGCCTGGGCACGGTCGCGAACACCCAGCTTGCGGAACAACCGCCGAGCGTGGGTCTTCACCGTGTCCTCGGACAGGTACAGCTCACGGCCGATCTGTCCATTGCTCTTGCCCTGGCTCATCCCACGCAGGACTTGCAGCTCACGATCGGTGAGCTGCACGCCCGGGTCGGACGGCTGACGCGGCGCGGGTACCGAGGTGCTGGCGAGCGTGTGGGCGAGTGCCGCCACAAGCTCAGGACGCGAGGCGTCCCAGCGGAGGTATCCACGCGCGCCGCCCGCTATCGCGGCGGCGATGCTGCCCGCGTCGTCGGGGGCACCGAAGACGATGACATTGGCCTGGGGGTTGGCCGAGACGAGTCGTCGTGTCGCTTCCACCCCGGTCGGCACGGCGCGCTGGGTGCCTACCAGGACCACATCCACCGGCTGCCGGGAAAAGCGGGCGAGCAACTCGTCACCGTGCGCTACGCAGTCGATGCGACTGACCCCTGGGACAGCGGACATGACACGAGTCAGGCCCTCCCGGACACTGCGTCGGTCATCGCAGATCAAGACCGTCGTCACGGGGACTCCTTCCTGCAGCCGAGTGACGTTCCAATTCCCCTATCGGACGCTTCGAGGCGAACCTTGACACGATCCGGTGGTAAATCTGTCAACAAACCTGGCGGATGGCCGTTTCTCCGAGTTCACCTGTTCGGAGCAGACGTAAACAGCCAGGTCGGGACCCATGGGGACGCGTCGGCGAGCTTCCGGCCGACGGGGTCGGAGTGTCGTAACACACAGTCAAGGGCGGTGACCGCCTCAGCACGGTGTTCGTCGGCCCGTTCCGGGTCCAGATCGGCGAGCACCAGGGCGCACGGCCAGACCAGTGGGAGCAGTCCTCGGGCGGTGGCGCGGGCGTGCGCGTCGGTGATCGTCTTCCTCGCTTCGTCGTGATCACCGGCGGCCGCGAGAGCCGCTCCGAGAACAAGTGCGGACTTCACCTGATGACGGACGGAGTCGCTCGCGGCGGCAGCGCTCGCCGCCGCAATGGCCGGGGCCACCGCGGCCCAAGGAGACCCGGCTCCCAACTCGATCTCGGCGGCCACCCAGGACCGTCTGATGACCGCGCGCCAGCCCGCGTCATGCGAGGCGGACTCGATTCCGAAGAGCGCGCGGGCCTCTGCGGTCCGACCGAGGCCGACAGCGTCGGCGGCGAGACCGAGCAGGACATCCGAGCGGGCGGCTCGAAGATCCATACCTGGCCTGCCGAGGTGATCTTCGCAGGCGGGCGGGCCCGCGTCGGCGAGCCTGCGAGCGGCGAACGCGTCGAGCCGCCTGGCGGCCGCGTGGCCGCCGAGCTGCCTGCGGTGCGAGGCGAGGGTCGCCGCGGCGAGCGCGGCGATCACCGAGGCTCGCCCGAAGATCAACGGTTGCAGCAGCGCGGTTGCTGCCGCGTAGAAGCCGCGACCACCGAGAGCTACCGCCGAGAGCCAACGCTCGCCGGGATCGGCCGGGGTGGCACGGAGATCCAGTTCGGGCCGGTCGCCGAAAGCGGCCGCCCACCACATCGCACGATCGGGGTCACTCACCTGGCGGAGTCTGTCGCGCCGAGGACGAACGCCTCGATCCGGTCAACAGCAAACGCGAGGCTGTCGAGGTAGTCGACACGGGCAGGCAGGCGCGTGCGTGCCCAGCCAGGTCCGCAGGCGAAAAGGTGAACCCGCTGGCTCGTCCTGGGGATTTGAGCGAGAACAGCGGCGTCGGCGAACGCGGGGAGTTGCGCCCAGAGAGCGACAGCGGCAGGCGCCGTCCGGCGGACAGCCGCACCGAGGGCGGCACTGGGAAGCTCGGCACCGAACATCCTGGTACCGATGTCCCGCCTGGCCAGAGCGGCACGCAGGGCGTAGAGCGACAGGCTGTGGCGCTCCCCGGGCGCGCAACACAACAGCACCGGACGCGGGTTGCGGGGAATCGCGACCAGCGGGGCCGCCCGAATCATCGCGGCGAGCACACCTTCGCGGACGAGGTACTCGACTTCCTCACCGCTGTGCGCCCACCGGCCCGCCACCGCGTCCAGGACGGGACGGACGATCTGGTCCCAGGTCACGACGACGCCGTCCGCGGCGATGGCCTCCGCGATCACCCGCTGGATGGCGTCGTCGTCCATCGCGAGAACAGCCCGCCTGACCGCGGCGAGACGGTCCGGGTAAGGACCGAAGTGCGCGTCCTGGTCGGCTGAGAGGTCGACGCCACCACCTCGGCTCTCGGCATCGGCGGTCGCGCGCAAGGCGTACTCGGCCGCCTCCGCCGGGGCGGCCCCCTTGAGCAGAGCCCGCTGCATCAACTCCAACCGCGCGATGTCCGAGGGCGCGTACCTGCGGTGTCTACCGATGGTGTGCTCAGTCGGGCCGACGCCGTAGCGGCGGTCCCAGGTACGCAGAGTGGCGGGCGCTATTCCCAGCCTGCCGGCCACCGCGGCGACCGGAAGCGTCGGCTCCGCAGGCGCTGTCTGGACAGGACTGCCCGGTTTCGCGGGCTCGGACATGGTCACCACAGACCCATCGTCGGGTGACACGGGATGTCCGGCAACTGGATAGATGACCACGCTGCGTCGTCTGGGTGATGCCGAACGGCTGAATCGCCTAACCAATGAGTCGATCACCCTTGAACAAGTATTGGCGCGGTTCTAGCGTGTAAGCCACTGCACCGAATGGAGTATTGACTCCATGCTCACGACCCAGTCGACGACTGAAGAAGGCGGCCATCATGGCGGACACTCGCAGGCTTCCCGGTCCGAACGCCGATGTATGGGACTGGCAGCTTGACGGCTCGTGCAGAGGGATGGACAGCGCGTTCTTCTTCCACCCGGACGGGGAGCGCGGGCCCGCCCGAGCACGCAGAGAAGCCAAGGCCAAGGCGATCTGTCAGGCCTGTCCGGTGCTGAACCTGTGCCGGAAGCACGCGCTCGCGGTACACGAGCCATACGGTATCTGGGGTGGCCTCTCGGAGTCGGAGCGGGAGGCGATCATCAAGACCGAGAAGCGTTCGCTCGCCGTCGCCACGTAGGCGTCTCGACGCGGGTGGGCGTCAGTGCTCGGATGGCCCAGCCCTCGGCGGGAGGCCGGCCATCCGAGCGCGTTCGGCGGTCGCCCCGGGTCGTCAGGGGTGGAACACGCGGACGGCCCGCCCGAGACCAGGTCTCAAGCGGGCCGTCCGGTGATGGAACCGAGGTCAGTGACCGTGTCCATGGCCGTGGCCATGTCCAGCGCCGCCGCCCGCGGACTCCTCTTCCTTCTTCTCCACGATCGCGCTCTCCGTGGTCAAGATCATCCGAGCGATCGAGACGGCGTTGGCGACCGCGGAGCGGGTGACCTTCACCGGGTCGACGACACCGTCGGCGAGCAGGTCGCCGTAGGTGAGGTTCGCGGCGTTGAAGCCGTGGCCCCACGGCAGTTCCCGCACCTTGTTCACCACGACCGCGCCCTCCTGGCCGCCGTTCGCGGCAATCCAGAACAGCGGGGCGGACAGTGCTTCGCGCAGGATCGCGACGCCGGTGGCCTCGTCACCGGTGAAGCCGAGGCCGCCCTCGAGCTCCTTGGCGACCTGGACCAGCGCCGAGCCGCCGCCGGGGACGATGCCCTCTTCGACAGCCGCCTTCGTCGCCGCTACCGCGTCCTCGATGCGGTGCTTGCGCTCCGACAGCTCGGTCTCGGTGGCCGCGCCGACCTTGATGACCGCGACGCCGCCCGACAGCTTGGCCAGACGCTCCTGGAGCTTCTCGCGGTCCCAGTCGGAGTCGCTCGCCTCGATCTCCTTGCGGAGCTGCTCCGCGCGCCCGGCGATGTCGGCCTTCGTGCCGCCACCGTCGATGAGCACGGTGTCGTCCTTGCTGATCACGACGCGGCGGGCGGTGCCCAGCGAGTCGAGAGTCGCCTCGGAGAGCTTCTCGCCGATCTCGGCGGAGATGACCCGACCGCCGGTGACGACGGCGAGATCGTCGAGGAACGCCTTGCGGCGGTCGCCGAAGAACGGCGCCTTGACCGCGACGGCCCTGATGGTCTTGCGCAGGGCGTTGACGACCAGGGTCGACAGCGCCTCACCCTCGACGTCCTCGGCGACGATGAGAACGGACTTGCCGCTCTCCGCGATCTTCTCGAGGATCGGCAGCAGGTCGGCGAGTGAGGAGATCTTCTCGCGGTGCAGCAGGACGTAGGTGTCCTCCAGCACGGCTTCCTGCGCCTCGAGGTCGGTGGCGAAGTGCGCCGAGACGAACCCCTTGTCGAACTGCACGCCCTCGGTGATGACGAGCTCGGTGGCCAACGTGGAGGACTCCTCCACGGTGATCACACCGTCCTCGCCGACCTGCTGCCGATCCTCGAGAAGATCGCGGAGAGCGGCAAGTCCGTTCTCATCGTCGCCGAGGACGTCGAGGGTGAGGCGCTGTCGACCCTGGTCGTCAACGCCCTGCGC
>JALZNB010000139.1 GCA_030857905.1 Actinomycetota bacterium | reverse complement strand
GTTCGTGGCCGACCGGCCCGGCACCGGCACGACCTTGTTGCTGTCCGAACGCGGCGGGCCCCTGGCACCCCGGTTCGGGATCGGGTCGGCCGACGCGCACGGCGAATCCGCGAAACGGGTCGGCGACGGACTCGATTCGCTGCGCTGCGATGTCGACACCGTGGCCGACCTACGCCTCGCGTGCGACATCGGGGTGGGCGCGCGCACCGCCCGCGTGGCCCATCTCACCTGCGGCACCAGCCCGGAATTCACCACCCGGCCGCTGAGGTGACGCGCCTTTTCCCCACCAGTACCGGACAATGCCCTGTGTGAGCACGGACAGCACGCAAGACGAGACCCCCGCACCCGCCGCGCCTCCTGCGGTCACCCAGGAACCGGTACCGCCGTCGGAACCGCGTGGAGTGCCGTCGGCGCCACCCGCGGTCACCCCGGCCGAGGCCGTGACCGATCTGCCGGATGACCGCTACCTCAACCGGGAAGTGTCCTGGTTGGACTTCAACGCCCGGGTACTCGCCCTCGCCGAGGACTCGTCGCAGCCGCTGTTGGAGCGGGCGAAGTTCCTGGCGATCTTCGCGTCGAACCTCGACGAGTTCTACATGGTGCGGGTCGCCGGGCTCAAGCGGCGGATCGAGACCGGGCTATCGGTGCGCAGCGCGGACGGCCTCACCCCGCGCGAGCAGTTGGGCTACATCTCCAGGCGCAACGAGGAACTCGTCGAGCAGCACTCGCGGGCCTTCGAGGAACGGGTCCGACCCGAGCTGGCCGAGCGCGGCATCAAGATCGCGGCGTGGAGCGAGATCACCGACGCCGAGCGGGTGCGGCTGTCGAACTACTTCCGCGACCAGGTGTTCCCGGTGCTGACCCCACTCGCGGTCGACACCGCGCACCCGTTCCCCTACATCTCGGGGCTGTCGCTGAACCTCGCGGTGACCGTGCGCGACCCGGAGGGCGGCATCGAGCGCTTCGCCAGGGTCAAGGTGCCCGACAACGTGCCGCGCCTGGTCCCGATCGACCGCAGCGCCGACGAACGCGTCGCCATCTTCCTCCCGGTGGAGGAACTGATCGCCGCGCATCTCAGCACGTTGTTCACCGGGATGGACCTGATGGAGGTGCACGCGTTCCGGGTTACCCGCAACGCCGACCTGGAGGTCGAGGAAGACCGCGACGAGGACCTGTTGAAGGCCCTGGAACGGGAGTTGGCGCAGCGGCGATTCGGCCCGTCGGTGCGGCTGGAGGTGTCCGACGACATGAGCGAGCACATGCTCCAGTTGCTGCTGCGCGAGTTGGAGGTGCACCCCAACGACGTCGTGGTCCTGCGCGGCCTGCTCGACCTGTCGTGCCTGTGGCAGCTCTACGACGTCGACCGCAAGGAACTCAAGGACCCGCCGTTCGTGCCTGCCACCCACCCGGCCTTCGCCGAACGCGAGACCCCCAAGAGCGTCTTCGCCACGCTGCGCGAGGGCGATGTCCTGGTGCACCATCCCTACGATTCGTTCTCCACCAGTGTGCAACGGTTCGTCGAGCAGGCGGCCGGCGATCCGCACGTGTTGGCGATCAAGCAGACCCTGTACCGGACATCGGGCGACTCCCCGATCGTGGACGCGCTGATCGACGCGGCCGAGGCGGGCAAGCAGGTCGTCGCGCTGGTGGAGCTGAAGGCGCGGTTCGACGAGCAGGCCAACATCAAGTGGGCCAGGGCACTGGAGAAGGCGGGCGTGCACGTCGTGTACGGCCTGGTGGGGTTGAAGACCCACTGCAAGACCGCGCTCGTGGTGCGTCAGGAGGGCTCCACGATCCGGCGCTACTGCCACATCGGCACCGGCAACTACAACCCGAAGACCGCGCGGCTCTACGAGGACGTCGGCCTGCTCACCGCCGATCCGTCCATCGGCGCCGACCTCACCGACCTGTTCAACGTGCTCACCGGATATGCCCGTCAGGACACCTATCGCAGCCTGCTGGTGGCGCCATACGGTGTGCGGCGCGGGATCGTGGAGCGGATCGGCAACGAGGTCGAACACCACCTCGCGGGCCGACCGGCCGGAATCCGAATGAAGGTCAATTCGCTTGTGGACGAACAGGTCATCGACGCGTTGTACCGGGCATCGATGGCCGGGGTGTCGGTGGACGTGGTGGTGCGCGGGATCTGCGCGCTCAAGCCGGGCATCGTCGGGTTGAGCGAGAACATCCACGTGCGGTCGATCCTCGGGCGGTTCCTGGAGCACTCCAGGGTGTTCCACTTCGTGGGGGCGAAGGAGCACTGGATCGGCAGTGCCGACATGATGCACCGAAACCTCGACCGCCGAGTGGAGGTCCAGGTCCCGGTCACCGATCCCCGGCTCACCAAACAGCTCGACGCCACCTTCGACTCCGCGCTCGACCCGACGACCAGGTGCTGGGTGCTCACCAACAGCGGGGAATGGTTGCCCTCCCCCGACGGCGGCACGGTCCGAGACCACCAGGCGGACCTGGTCGCGCTGCACCGCGCGGTCGGATAGTGACGATGGTCAAGCGGATCGAGGCCGCGGGCGCCGTCCTGTGGCGAGCGTCCGGCGGTGTGCCGGAAGTGGCGGTGGTCCACCGGCCGCACTACGACGACTGGAGCCTGCCCAAAGGGAAGCTGGACGCGGGCGAGTCGGTGTACGCGGCCGCGGTGCGGGAAGTGGCGGAGGAGACTGGATTCGCCGCCGTCCTCGGCCGTCACCTCGGCCAAGTGGTCTACGAGGTGGCCGGGATTCCCAAGACCGTCGACTACTTCGCCGCACGCGTGGCGGGCGGATCGTTCGCACCGAACTCCGAGGTCGATTCCCTGGTCTGGCTGCCGGTCGAACAGGCCGCGGAACTGGTGTCCTACCAGCATGATCGTGGCGTGTTGGCCAGGTTCGCCTCGGCACCGGCCGACCTGGTCACGGTGTTGCTGGTCCGACATGCCCACGCGGGCAAGCGGAGCGGATGGGACGGTCCGGACGATGCCCGGCCGTTGTCGCGGACGGGCCGAGCCGAGGTGTCCGCGTTGACCGGCCTGCTGCCCTTGTTCGGGCCATCCCGGGTGCACGCGGCACCCAAGGTCCGATGCGTGGACACCGTGCGTCCAGTGGCCGATCTGCTGGGTGTGGCGGTGTCCGAGGAACCCGCGCTGGCCGAGCGGGACGACCCGGACGCGGCGTCGGCGCGACTGCGCGAGATCGTGGCGCTCGGCGGGGTTTCGGTGGTGTGCAGCCAGGGCGGGGTGATCCCGGACCTGGTCACGGCATCGGCGGCGCGCTCGGCGATGGAACTGGGCGAGATCCGCAGCCGCAAGGGCAGCGTGTGGGTGCTGTCGTTTCACGACGGCGAGTTGATGGCCGCCCACTACATTCGCCGACCCAGATTCGATTAGCGACGAATCAGTCGAGGACAGTCCTGTCCACGCCGTTCGACGCGTGATGCCGCACTTCCCGGTCCTTCGGCGTTGTTCCAGGTGGCCACCCGCGCCGGACACGCGAGAGCCCCGCACGGGGGAAGCGTGCGGGGCTCTCGCGTTGTGCTGCGGTGTCCGCCGAAGCGGACCCCCACCTACGCCTTGGCGGCCTTCTTGGCCGGAGTGGCCTTGGCGGTCGCCTTCGGTGTGGTCGCCTTGGCGGCCGTGGTCTTCTTCGTGGCGGTGGGCGTCTTCTTCGCCGCCGTCGTCTTGGCCACGGTCGTCTTCGCCGCCGCCTTCGGAGCCGCCTTCGCCG
>JALZNB010000137.1 GCA_030857905.1 Actinomycetota bacterium | reverse complement strand
GTCGCCTGTCTCTGGTCGCGCACAGCCTCCGCGCGGGTGGAACAGCGGATCGTCCCGGACGCGTGCGTGGATGTCCTGTGGCACCGCGAGACGGGCGCGCTGTTCGTGGCGGGCCCGGACACCGGGCCGCACCTGACGACGACCGAGCCCGGCACGCTGGTCGGTCTGCGCTTCGCCACGGGCGCGACCGCGCTCGGACCACCCGCGCACACCTTGCGCGATCATCGAATCGACCTGGCGGATCTCTGGTCCGAGCGGGCCGCGCGCTCGTTGGCCCACCGACTCGCCGAGACCCCCGACACGACCTCCGCCCAGCGTCTCCTGCTGGACGCCTTCCCCGCGGCCCTGAGTCCTCGGGTCGCGATGATCCGGCGGCTGGCGACGGGTCGGGTTCGCGACATCGCCGAC
This sequence comes from Actinomycetota bacterium, assembly GCA_030857905.1. GTDB lineage: Bacteria > Actinomycetota > Actinomycetes > Mycobacteriales > Pseudonocardiaceae > Actinokineospora. Next base: position 3,385 of record JALZNB010000137.1, on the reverse strand, counting down.
ACCCTCGGTCTCGGTGAGCGGCAGCTCCACCGGGAATGCCTGCGCGCCTTCGGCTACGGCCCCAAGACGCTGCACCGGGTCGTGCGCTTCACCGAAGCCTTGCGGCTCGCGCGATCCGGGACGGCGTTCGCCGAGGTCGCGCACCTGAGCGGCTACGCCGATCAGCCACACCTCGCCAGGGACGTGCGCGACCTGGCCGGAGTGCCGCTAGGCGAGCTGATCGGGTAGGCGGCCGTAGTCGCCGAGGACGGTAAGCGCGTGCAGCGTGATCACTCCTGCCCACTCGAACTCGGTGACCGGGGTCCAGGTGCCCCACCGGGCTCGCCACCCGCCGTCGGCGTGCTGTTCGCCGATCAGGTCGTCCAGGCTCGACGCCATCTCCGCGTCGGTGAACCAGGAACGCGCCAGCGAGGTGGGGCTCGCCGCGTAGTCGAGCGGCGTCTGCAGTTCGGCCGAGTTGTATCCCGTCGGAGTGGTGCCCTCGGCGTCGCGTAGCCGCACGTAGCCGGATGAACGGATCATGTCGCCGATGCGCGCGGCCAACGTCTCGGCCCTGGGGCGTTCGGGCGCGTGGTCGAGGAAGGCCATACACCCGATGGCCTCATACGGGTGGGTGCTGGTCAGCGCCTCGATGCGCGGCCAGCAGAACTCGGCGGCGGAATCGACCCACGGGTGTGTGACGCCCGCCTGCCACATCGCGCCCACCAGGTTCGCTGTCGGCAACAAGGAGCCTTCGGAGATGTCGGGCAACTGCCACCAGGGCGCACGCGGGTAGTCGCGGGCGTTGGGATGGATGAACGGGATGCCACCATTGTCCGCGGTGATGGATTGCAGGTACGCGCACAGCGAATCGGCGCGGGTGGCGGAGAGTGCGTCGACCTCGATGAGGATGCTCAGCGCGGACAGGACTGTGATCGGCTGGCTGCCTGGACCACGGCCGTCCGGCTCCAGCGCGTTGCCGTAGCCGCCGTCCGGGTTGCGGTAGGCATCGAGCGCCGCGACGACGGCGTCCTTGTCGCCGGGCAGCACCTCGCCGAGCCCATAGTGGAAGGCGTAGCGCCGCCGCTCCAGGAGGCGGGCGGTGACCAGCATGAACGTCTCGGCGAGGTCGATCGCCTCGGTGCTGAGTGTCTTCACCGGGTCACCGTAAGGCGAGTGGGTCCGGCGGGTCTTGAACGAATCGGACCTCAGGACGCCGACGTCACCCGGTAGACGTCGTAGACGCCCTCGACGCTGCGGACCGCCTTGAGTACGTGACCGAGGTGTTTCGGGTCGCCCATCTCGAAGGAGAAGCGGCTGACCGCGACCCGATCGCGGGAGGTGGTGACCGAGGCGGAGAGGATGTTGACCTTCTCGTCGGCGAGTACCTTCGTCACGTCGGAGAGCAACCGGTGGCGATCGAGTGCCTCGACCTGGATGGCCACGAGGAACACCGACGAGTCCGACGGGGCCCATTCGACCTCGACGAGCCGTTCCGGGGTGCCCAGCAGTTCGTCGGCGTTGGTGCAGTCGGTGCGGTGCACGCTGACCCCGCCACCCCTGGTGACGAAGCCCAGGATGTCGTCGCCGGGCACCGGCGTGCAGCAGCGGGCCAGTTTGACCCACACGTCGCTGGCGTCCTTGACGAGCACGCCCGCGTCGCCGGAGCTGCGGCGACGGGTGATGGTCGACGGTGTCGCGCGGTCGGCGAGTTCGTCTTCGGCCTGGTCGACGCCGCCGAGCAGCGCCACCAGCCGCTGCACGACGTGCCTGGCCGAGGTGTGGCCCTCCCCCACCGCCGCGTACAGGGCACTGACCTCGGGATAGCGCAGTTCGCGAGCGAGGGCGGTGACCGAGTCGGCCGACACGAGGCGCTGCATGGGCAGGCCGACGCGGCGGACCTCCTTGGCGATGGCGTCCTTGCCCGCCTCGATCGCCTCTTCCTTGCGCTCCTTGGCGAACCACTGCTTGATCTTGGCCCGCGCGCGCGGCGAGGCGGCGAAGGCCAACCAGTCGCGGCTGGGGCCCGCGCCCTCGGCCTTCGAGGTGAAGATCTCGATGACCTCACCGTTCTCCAGCGTGCGCTCCAGCGCGACGAGCCTGCCGTTGACGCGGGCGCCGATGCAACGGTGGCCCACCTCGGTGTGCACGGCGTAGGCGAAGTCGACCGGCGTGGAGCCCGCGGGCAACGTCACCACGTCACCCTTGGGCGTGAAGACGAAGATCTCGCGGGTGGCCAGGTCGTAGCGCAGCGACTCCAGAAACTCGCCCGGGTCGGCGGCCTCACGCTGCCAGTCGAGGAGTTGGCGCATCCAGGCCATCTCGTCGACCTCGACACCGCTGTGGGAGCCCTTGGTCTCCTTGTAGCGCCAGTGCGCGGCGATGCCGTACTCGGCGGTGCGGTGCATCTCGTGCGTGCGGATCTGCACTTCCAGCGGCTTGCCGTCCGGGCCGATCACCGTGGTGTGCAGCGACTGGTAGACGCCGAAGCGGGGCTGGGCGATGTAGTCCTTGAACCGGCCGGGCATCGGCTGCCACAGCGCGTGCACGACGCCCATCGCGGCGTAGCAGTCGCGCACGTCGTCGACCAGGATGCGGACGCCGACCAGGTCGTGGATGTCGTCGAAGTCGCGGCCTCGGACGATCATCTTCTGGTGGATCGAGTAGTAGTGCTTGGGCCTGCCCTCGACCTTCGCGGTGATCCGCGACCCGTCCAGGTTGGACGAGAGCAGCCCGATGACGGTCTGCAGGTAGGTGTCGCGCGAGGGCGCCCGGTTCGCCACCAGCCGCACGATCTCGTCGTACTTCTTCGGCTGGAGGATGGCGAAGGCCAGATCCTCCAACTCCCACTTGACGGTGGCCATGCCCAGGCGGTGCGCCAGCGGGGCGAGCACCTCCAGGGTCTCGCGGGCCTTCTTGGCCTGCTTCTCCGGCGGCAGGAACCGCATGGTGCGCATGTTGTGCAACCGGTCGGACAGCTTGATGACCAGCACCCGGGGATCACGCGCCATCGCGATCACCATCTTGCGGATGGTCTCGGCCTCGGCCGCCGACCCGAGCTGCACCTTGTCGAGCTTGGTGACGCCGTCGACGAGGTGGGCCACCTCGTCCCCGAAATCGGCGCGCAGCCGCTCGATGGAGTACTCGGTGTCCTCGACGGTGTCGTGCAGCAGGGCCGCGACCAGGGTGGTGGTGTCCATCCCCAGGTCGGCGAGGATCGTGGCCACCGCGAGCGGGTGGGTGATGTAGGGGTCGCCGGACTTGCGCCGCTGACTGCGGTGCATCTCCTCGGCCACGTCGTAGGCGGCCTGCAACAGCGCCAGGTCGGCCTTGGGGTGCAGTGCGCGGTGGACGGCGGCGAGCGGTTCGAGCACCTGCTTCACCGGGGCCGCCCGCTGCGCGGTGA
>JALZNB010000097.1 GCA_030857905.1 Actinomycetota bacterium | reverse complement strand
TTCCTCGGCCTGGCCACGATTCTACTCAACCGAGGCACCAGCACAGTCATCGCAAGCACCCTCCCCGTCCCCGACGCGGGCGCAGGCGACCTCATGCTCGCCTTGCACGCGAACTTGAGCAAAGGTCTACCCGCCGCAGACGCCCTTGCCCGCGCTCAAGCCGTCCACGGTCACCTCGGTTTCATCAACGTTGGCGCTGGCTGAAAAGAAGCCACTAACGGCTGAAGTCGAGGTGGACGAGGGCTTGGTCGTCGTGGATTTTGGGGCGGGGCCAGCGGGTGCCGTCGGGGTCGGCGCGTTCCGCTTCGCGGACGGTGTCGAGGACGGCTTGGGGGCCGTCGGTGGTGATCAGGTCGAGGAGGTCGGTCCAGGTGGGGAACAGGGCGTATTCGTCGACGGCGCAGGAGACGCCGTCGCTGGCCATGATCACTGCCGAGACGTCCGCCAGCGGCCATTGTGCGCGGATCGCGTGGTGGGCGGCGCCGGGGACCGCTTCGGCTACCCAGTAGCCGCCTTCGCGGTTGCGCCAGGCTGAGACGCGTTCGGCTGATGAGCGTAGTTCGGCGACGTGGTTGGCGCCGTAGCCCTCGCCGGAGCGGAGGCGGTCGCGGTAGGTGCCGCGTGGTACGTCGCGGAGGCGGTCGTCGGCGACGATGTCGGGGCCGTTGGGCAGGAACGCCACCACTGGGCTGTCCGCGAGTACCAACGCTTCCACAGTGGATTCGTTCCATCGCACGATGGCGACCGTGCTCGCCGGGCTTTGTCCAGGGGTGAAACCGTTGTGGCGGGCTACCGCCCGGATGGCCCCCGCCAGCAGGTCGGCGAGGTCGAGTTCCGGGGCGGCGGCCAGGCGGGCGGCGAGTTGGGCGCCGAGGTCGCGCGCGTAGGCGCCGCCGCTGGGCAGTCCGGGGCGCAGGGATGTAGCGCCGTCGAGCAACAGCACGGCCTCCGGCAGCACGATGACCACGTCCTCGCTGGGACGCGGTAGTCCGTCGACCCCAACCCCGGCCTGCTCGGCCACCCCGAATCCCGGCATCCCCTGATCCTGCTCCCGTCAACCGCAGTTGACAGAACCGGTGTCGTCAACCTATGTTGACGACATGGCAGAGGCGACGCGATTGGCCGGTGCGGCGGGTGACCGCGACCCCAGAGTGGGGCTGCGCGCGGTGGCCGCCCTGCGCAAGCTCCTGGAGCAACTGGAGGCGGTACAGGTTCGCAGCGCCCGGATCGACGGGTGGTCGTGGCAGGAGATCGCCGCCGAACTCGGCGTGAGCAAGCAGGCAGTGCACAAGAAGTACGGGAGGAGCTAGACCATGTTCGAGCGATTCGGCAAAGCCGCGCGGCTCGTCGTGCGGGACGCGGTCTACCTGGCCGAACAGGACAAAGCGGCGGCTGTGTGGCCGGAGCATCTGCTGCTGAGCATGCTCAGGCAGGACGGCTCGACCGGGACGACGATTCTGGCCAACTACGCGGTCACCACGGAGTCCGTGAACGCGGCCATCAAGATCGCGGGCCGCCGGGGTGGGCTGTCCGAGTCGGAGTCCGCCGCCCTGGCCGGACTCGGCATCGATGTCGACGCGATAGTCACCGCCGTCGAGGAGGCCCACGGTCCGGGCGCGCTCGCGGGCGGCCGTAAAAGGCAGCGCACTCGACGGACCCCGTTCAGCCGGGAGTCGAAGAAAGTCCTGGAGCGGACCCTCAAGGAGGCTGTCGACCGCCGCGACTCCACCCTCGGCGACGAGCACATCCTGCTCGCCCTGATCAGCACGGGCGGCATCGCGGCCGACGTGTTGGCCGCACAGGACGTGACCCACGCGGGCGTCCTGAGCTACCTCTCGCGAGCCGTCACGGGGTGACCGCGAGGAACAGGAACGCGCTGAACACCATGAGGTGCACCGCGCCCTGAAGCACGGTCGCGCGGCCGGTCGCCAAGGTCGGGACGCTGACCACGATTGTGAGCAGCAGGAGCACCATTTCCTTCGGCCCGAGGCCGAGCACGAGCGGCCCGGTCAGCCAGATCGACGCGATCGCGATGGCCGGGATGGTCAGTCCGATGCTCGCCAGCGCCGACCCGAGCGCGAGGTTCAGGCTGACCTGCAACCGGTTGCGCAACGCGGCACGCACGGCGGCGACGGTCTCGGGCAGGAGGACGAGCAGCGCGATCAGCACACCCACGACCGAGAGGGGCGCCCCGACCGACTCGACGGCCGACTCCAGTGTCGGTGAGACGGTTTTGGCCAACCCCACCACGGCGACCAGGCACACCAGCAGCAGTCCGAGGCTGGTCCACGCAGTCCGGTCGCTCGGCGCGGGCGCGTGGTGGTTGTCGGAGTCGGGGCCGGGTGGGGATTCCTTCGGCAGGAAGTAGTCGCGGTGGCGGACGGTCTGGACGAAGACGAACACCCCGTACATGATCAGCGACACCACACCGGCGAACGCGAGTTGCGCGCCGGAGAACGTTCCGCCGGGTGTCGACGTGGTGACCGCGGGCAACACCAGGCTCAGCGTCACCAGCGCGGCGATGACCGCGAGCGTGCTGCCGGAGGCGTGCGCGCGGAACTCCTGGACGCGGTGGCGCAGCGACCCGACCAGCAGCGCGATTCCCACGATCCCGTTGCAGGTGATCATGACGGCGGCGAACACGGTGTCGCGGGCCAGTGTCGCGGCCTTCTCGCCGCCGGAGGCCATCAGCGTCACGATCAGCGCGACCTCGATCACGGTGACCGAGACCGCCAGGATGAGCGTGCCGAACGGCTCTCCCACCCGGTGCGCGACGACCTCGGCGTGGTGCACGGCCGAGACGACCGAGCCAGCGAGACCGACGCACACCAAGATCAGAAAGATCGTGTCGAGATCGCGTCCCCAGGTCAGGGCCAAGATGATCACGGCGACAGGTGGGGCGGTCAGGCTCCAGCGGGGCAGAGCGGGGCTGGCGGTCACGCCACCGACCCTAATGTCGCATATTCGGGAGGGCCGCCCGTACAGCGTCGGCCGGTGTCCCGTTCTTGATCAGCGACGCGACCTCTCCGGCGACCCGAGGCGCGGCGAACGAGCTGCCGCTCCACGTGGCACCGCCGTAGCCGCGCACACCGTCGTTGAGGTAGACGGCCGAGCTGACCACGTCCACTCCTGGCGCCGTCGTGTCCACCCAAGGCCCGCGCCCGGAGAAGCTCGCCAACGCGCCGTCCGGGCCGGTGGCTCCTACCGCCAGCACCGACGGCAGCGCGGCGGGCCAGAACGGTCGAGTGGTTCCCGAGTTGCCCGCGGAGGCCACCACGACGGCATTCGACAGTCGTGCCAACTCCCGCGCGAGTACCGGTGGGCAGCGGTCGTCGGCTGTGTGGCAACCGGAGGTCATGACGACAACGTCCAGGTGCTCTCCGCGCGCGGCAGCGTGACGACGGGTGCGGCGCAGTGCGGACGCGACGGTGAGGTCGTCGGTGAGTCCGGTCGGCGACAGCACCCGATGCTCGCGGATCGTCACGCCGGGCGCGTGCTGCAAGACCACGCCGGTGACGAAGGTGCCGTGCCCGGCCTGGCTCTCCGGCTCCCCGTCACCGTCGAGGTCCAGCACCTCCGGCCGCATCCCCCAGTCGCCGAACCACGGGCGGTCGACGAACCAGGGGTGTGGGTCGAGGCCGGTGTCGAGCACCAGCACCGTCACGGCCGGGTCCCACACCGTCCGCGGCGGTTCGGGCGGCAGCGGCGCAGGCGTGGGCACGGCGCCGGTGCCGTGCATGATCGGGGTGCCGACGAGGACAGCGTGGACGTTGTTGGCCGCGACCGGGAGCCGCCCGCCGATGTCACCCGCGATGCGGACACAATCGGCGGCCGCGCCTGGGCGCAGTCGGATTCGCGAATGGTCCGCCGGTTCCACGTGGTCCACCCACCGGTCCAGTTCGCGCACGGTGGCGTCCAGGCTCTCCCTGGGGACGATCAGCTGACCGCGCCAGACGACACACTCGGTGGGACCGCCCGGATCGTGGAACAACAGATCGGGGTGACGCTCGGCCAGCTCGGCTACGCCGACACAGGCCGCGGTGGGCACGGTGGACATGATTGACACCGTCGTCGCCCAACGGCACACCCGCTCGGAAGAACGCCCACTATCACCCAGACTGGTGATTTCCACTGTGGGTGATCAAGCTCCACCAGGCTGCCTCTGTCGGGGTGCGTTCCGCCGTCTTTCCGGGTGGAACGCGCGGGGTTAGGGTGCGCGAACAGGACCTGTTACTGGGATAGTGACTGGGATGTATTGGCTGGTGAGAGCGCAGTGGAGGGCGGTGGCGCTGATGGCGAGCGTGACCAGGGCGCTCCTGCGCACCCTCACCACGGCCGGTCTGCTGCTCGCCGCCTGGTTCGCGCTGGCTCTCTCGGCGACGGCTGAAACATCCGAGGACGCACCGACGACCGCCCCGGCGGCCGACCAGGCTCCCGTGGCGAATCCGCAGGTCGAAGTGGAATTCCCGGCGTCCACTGAGGACCTGGCGGCGGTGTCGGATGAACCCGGCCCCGTGCCGGAGCCGCCGCACGTCACGGTCATCGACTCGGCGATCGCCGACGAGCCGGATTCACCGATGTCGGTCTTCACCGCACCGGCCGATACGACGCAGGCCGCACTCACACCGAATTGCCACGACGCCCCGGATGTCGGCGCACCGCGGCCCGCGGTCTTCCCGGGGTCGCCGTTCGCCACGCCGATGTTCGGTGGTTCTCCGCTTACGGCGACCACCTTCAGCCCGGCAGCCATGACCTCGACCCTCGCGGCGGAAACATTCTCGGCACCGATGTTTTCAGCGCCGATGTTCTCGGGGCAGGCAACGTTCGCGCTGCCGAACATCACGCTGCCGGACCTCACGCCGCTCAACGCCGCTCTGCCGGATTTTTCCTGGACGAACGATCTACCGCAGTCCGCCGACCTCCCCCTTTCGATGCCGCTCGACGCCATGGCATCGCACCTGGACCCGCCCGATTCGGTGGCCGTACTCGCCAACGATCAGCGGGCGTCGGCCACACCGCCGCCATCGGTGGCAGGGGAGTCCTCGTACTTCACGTCACCGCCGACCAGCACGAGGGCGAAGAAGTGGGGCGCGCGATCAGCCGCGCCGCACGTCCCGGCGGCCGACCCGTCTGGTGATCAACCGAGCCGCGAGAAGCGGCCCGCGGCACCGACGTCTCCACCCGCTCCGTCGGCCCTCACCGCGGCAGGCGCCCACGATGGCGGCGGCACCGCGCGCGGTTCGCACGGCTTGCTGGAAGCCCGCGCTCACCTGCGGACGCCGACGGTGACCGGGGTGATCGGTTCGCACCCCGTGGCCATGTCCGGTCGATCGGCCGGTCTGCCCGCCTCGTCCCCCGACTGACCGCGACCCGCTCACACGGGGACACCCCTGCTCCGAGCACGGTGCGGTCCCCGCCTGTCTGATCGGCGCGTCGATGGGGAACACCATGACTTACACCCGGGCTGTCCACCTGGTGCCACGCACCGACAGCCACGACCGGGCTGCCCGACCGGCCGATCGCGCCCGGCCGGTTCGGGACCTGGCCCCGACGCCGCGATGCCCCCGCGACGCCGGGGCGCCACCTCTGGCTGCACGCCCGATCGGCACAACGCGGGGCTGTGCCGACTGACCTGGACGGGCGGCCAGGGTCAAGTGCGCTGGATGGCGTGATGCGGATCGAAAGGTCCACACCATTACGC
>JALZNB010000088.1 GCA_030857905.1 Actinomycetota bacterium | reverse complement strand
GGCACGCGGTAGAGGCCGAGCATGGCTGAGACGTCATCGGCGTATAGACCGCACCAACAGCGGAAACCCCACCGAGTGCGACACCTTCGGCTCCAGGAACCTGGGCTAACGCCGGGGGGTGATCAAGATGCCGACCATCTCAGGCGAGCGAAACTATGTGGGCCCAGCTCGATCCTGAAACAAGGTTTCAATGGGCGCTGCCTGCCGCCATTCAACACACGTCGGCAGACAATGATTGTTGAGGAATTCAGCAAGCGCGATGTAGACCGTCTCGACCGGCACTTCGGCGAACGGCGGAATCGGCGATTCGTGCATTCCGCCCAATCGATACTCGCACCATTTGGTGTTACTTCCACTTGTCGGCACGTACGCTTTTTCCTGGTCCAACCACACCAGCGCACCAATATTGCCGTGTACCCCCACTGTGAGTGTGACCACGCCCGGAGCGAAGGGATCCTCAGGCCCGGCGAGTATGGACCACGCCCACGGGCCCATTACCCCGCCGGTGTTCAGCTCGCGTATTTCCGCGACCAGGTCGACATTGGGTGCGACTTGATTGACGTGCATCGATGGCATCCTCAGCACATCTGAGATCATGGGGACACCTCACCTGAATATGTCCGTTCGAATGGGTTGCCTTGCGCATCCGTACCGAGAACCGTGACCGAACTCCCTCGTGGAATCACACGAGGCAACAGTATGTCACACCCTATCGGCACGCCTGCCTCCGATCCGCAGGGCGCGTGATTGACAACGACGCACGCACTCTTTCCATTCGACATCACCAACATCATGACCGCTTTCATTTCAACATGATTACTGTATTGTCGAGCCCAAGCTGGCAATTTCAGCGATGACATGTATTTGACGACTTCTTGTGTCCATACGTCGTTTCTGGTAGCGCGAACTTCGCCGTATGCGCGCCCGTCCACTTCGACGTGGCACGTCGTGGGGGAGTTGTATTGGCCCACAAGAACGCGGGGAGGCAAACTATCCGAATAGGGAAGTGCGTTCTCCGGGTAGCGGTCACCGTGGCGGTTGGAGATTCCGGGCCGGGACGTGGGCGACGGGGCCTGTCCATCTGATTGTGCGAAGCCAACCCGATCATGCGAGATCTTCATCGTCTGATCGGGTTGGCCGGTGACGCCGAGATTGATGAGGTAGGCGCGAAGGGCAGTTTTGACCGCGGTGATCGCGTCGTGTGACGCGCTCACGTCCTGGCTGGCTCCAGCGAGTGCGGCGGGCACTTGGCTCGCTTCAGTGTCGGCAGTGCCGCGCAACACCGTGTCGCAGGCTTGTGCGGCTGCAGCGACGGCCGTCGTGGCCACCACAATATTCAGGCGCGCCTGATCCAAGGTCGTCAGGACCGCGCGCAGGCGAGCTGTCAATCGGTCAACGGACACGACATCAACGTATGTGCTGAACCAACGGCCCGGCCGAGCACAGGCCCTTCAGCGTCGAGAGAGGAACGCCGACCAGGTCGACTCCGGGAAGGTCAGGGTCGGCCCGGCGGTGTTCTTCGAGTCCCGAACAGCGACAACATCAGCGACGGCGACTTCCACGCAATTTCCGTCGGAAGTGCTGCGGCTACTCTTGCGCCACTCAAGCTGGCGCAGGTTCGTGGGGTTCATGTCAAGTGCTCCTGGGAGACCGATTCAATTCCAGCGGCTGCGACAAGAAGCCGCTGCATGGATTCTGCTGGCGCCAACGAGATGGCGCACAACTTGCGCAATCCAACTCTAGCACGGCGAACCGCTTGTTCTTCACTGAGGAAACCCGAGGAGCCTCGGCTTTCCAGGTAGACCAAGCTCTGCCCATCACGAAGCTCGTAGAGCACCGTTGGACCCTCCAGGGCTGGAGTCGCCCCGGCGGCCAAGGGCACAATGCGCACGGTGATGTTCGGGCGTTTCGCGCGTTCTGCCAGGTGCCGGAGCTGCCGTGCCATCACGCCTGCACCGCCCACTGGTCGAAGCAGAATTGACTCGTCGATGATCGCCACCAACGCCGGAGCATTACGTTTGGACAGCAGTACATGTCGCCCCATCCTGGTCTCCGCCATCGCGGCGACGACACCATCAGTGCGACTATCGTCTGTGCCCCTCAACATGGCGGCCGTGTACTCCGGCGTTTGCAGCAGCCCAGGAACGACCATCGTCTCGAAGTTGATGATGGTCGCCGCGTCGGACTCGAATCCGATCACGTCCTTCCATGAAGTGTGCAGGTCGGCATTGTGGATATGCCACCAGTTGGGATCGTGGCCGTTGCGGACCAGCTCGATCAGTTCCTGGCGCTTCTTCACCGGCACGCGGTAGAGGCCGAGCATGGCTGAGACGTCGTCGGCGTAGAGGCCGCGTACGCCGGTTTCCTGGCGGCTGATCTTGCTGCCGGACACGCCTAGCGCCTCCCCCACTTGTTCGCAGGTGAGGCCAGCTTTGGTGCGGTATGCGCGAAGCTCGGCTGACACTCGACGTTGTCTCACCGGGGTTCCGGGGCGTCCACTCATGCCTTCTACATCGGCTCATGCCACCCTGGAACCAAAGGGTTTTCTTGCTTGCGTGCGAAGTTGGAACGACGGGAGCGTTTCCCCATGGAACGCACCTGGAAGCTGACCGGCGCTTACGCCGAGTGGACGATGACCGTCGGCATCACACCCGGCGAGGACACCTACTATCCAGCCGATGAGGAGTGCGTCTCTCGTGCCCTTTCCTATCTGGATGGCATCGGCGACCACTTCCACGCTTTGGTCAACCTCGCCGAACTCAGGATGCCGGGCGACGAGGCCGAGCGCCTCGGGGTTGCCTGACCCACACATGAGTAGTCCCCCGTGGCGAAGGCCGCGGGGGACTACTCAATGTAACTATTCACTTGTTCTACGATTGAACAGTCCTACTTGTGAATTGTTGAACGATTCACCTGTAGGGCGGTCCGACAATCCGACAACGCTTGATCACTCGGCGACGTGGTGGTCGTTCTCGTGGTCGTGGCCGTCACCGATGCCCGCGTTGCCCGTGGACGCCGGAGCGTGATCTTCGGCGAGCAGGACCTTCATCATGGTCTTCTCAGCGGCGCGGACCTTCGCGCGGGCGTCACGCGGCGGGATGCCGTTGACGTCCTCGGTGCTGATCGCGTAGGACGCGGTCACCCAGGCGATCGCGTCGGAGTTGCGGTCGAGCGCGACGCGGTCGACGTTGCCCAGGTTGTCGCACTTGGCGTGGTAGCACTTGTCGTAAGCGACACCAGCCTGGCCGCCCCACTTGGCGGCCTGCGACTCGGTCTTGATGCCCTCGGCACCGGTGAACAGGCCACCGGCCGGGATGCCCTGCGCGATGAACTCGCCGTAGTCCGAGCGACCGGTGAAGTCGGCGCCCTCGGTCTGGGTGCCGGTGGCGCCGAGGAAGTCGACGAACGCCTTCTCGATCTGCGCCGAGCCGTACGGGCCTTCGCCCGCGCCGGTGTTGTCGGAGTTGTCACCGTCGTAGACCATGTAGGCCGCGTTCGGCGAGCCGATCATGTCGAAGTTCAGGTACAGCGCGATGTCGAGCTGCTGCTCGAAGGTGAGCGACTGAACGTACTTCGTCGAGCCGACCAGGCCCAGCTCTTCGGCACTCCACCAGGCGAAACGCACCGCGTTGTTGACCCGGGGGGAGCCGCCGAGCTGGATCGCGGTCTCCAGGAGACCGGCGCTGCCCGAGCCGTTGTCGTTGATGCCCGCGCCCAGCGCGACGCTGTCGAGGTGCGCACCGGCCATGATCACGTTGTTCTTGCGACCGGTCTTGGTCTCGGCGATCACGTTGAAGCTGGTGCGGTCCTCGCGCAGCGCGCGCAGCTCAAGGGTGGCCTTGCCACCGGCGGCGACAAGCGCCTCACCGTCGGCCTTGGTGATGCCACCGGTCGGCAGCTTCGCCACGGCCGGGTCACCGAGCGTGCCCGCGAGGGCGCCATCGGTGTTGTTGTAGATGACCGCGCCGACGGCGCCTGCGCCCGCCGCCGCGGTCTGCTTCTCGGCGAAGGTGCAGCCACCGCGCGAGATCAGGGCGATCTTGCCGGTGACGGCGATACCCGCGAAGTCCTCGGCGGTGCAGCCGGGGGTGGCGTCCGCGCCCGCGGGGATCGCGACGAGGTCGGCGGTGATGCCACCGGTCGGGGTGGACAGGCTGTAGGTCATGATCGAGATCGGTACGGCCTTGCCACCAACGGTGAGCTTCTCGGCGAGCGTCTCGGTGTAGGTGAAGGGGAACGCGTGACGGGAGACGTTGAACCCGGCGGCCTTCAGCTTCGACTCGACGTACTCGGCCGACTTGTCATAGCCGGGCCGTCCGGCGGCACGGTTGCCACCGTTGGTGTCGGCGATGCGCTGGAGGGCGATCAGGTGACGGTTGACTCCCGCCCCGGTCACCTTCTTGGTGAGGTTCTTGGCGAGTGCCGGGCCGTCCGGCAGCTGGGCGGCGGTGGGTGCCGCCGACGATGGAAGGGTCGTGAAGACCAACGCGCCTGCCGCGACCGCTACGGTCGCGCCAACGCGAAACGTCTGACTTCTGCGCATAGGTCCCTCGCTTCTGGGATGGTTGCCAACCGCTGACCGCCCCGACGCGATCGGAGATCCGGCGAGGACACCTTCACCCGCGCGAGCGCTCCGGTCAATAGCGGTTCATTAACAACTGCGCAGAACTTCACCTGAATTGGCCTGCTCGTCGTAAAAAGTCACCGAACCACGACGACAGACGGGGGCCTTTCGACGTAACCGGTGGTTGGATACGAGCGTGACGATGCAAGCGATCATCATTGACCAACCCGGCGGTCCCGAGGTCATGCGCTGGGGCCGGACGGACGAACCTACTGCGGGGCCCGGCGAGGTCGTGATCCAGGTGACCGCGGCGGGGGTGAACCGCGCGGACCTGTTGCAGCGGCAGGGCTTCTACCCACCGCCACCGAACACGAGTCAGACCGTCGGGCTGGAGTGCTCCGGCACGATCGTCGAGGTCGGCGATGGCGTGAGCTGGCACGTTGGCGACGAGGTGTGCGCCCTGCTGGCAGGCGGCGGGTACGCGGAAAAGGTGGTTGTGCCGGGCGTGCAGGTGTTGCCGAAGCCGTCCACTGTGGATCTCGTGACGGCGGCGGGGTTGCCGGAGGTCGCGTGCACGGTCTGGTCGAACCTCGTGGACTCGGCGGGTCTGTCCGCCGGGGAGACGCTGTTGGTCCACGGGGGCGCGGGCGGCATCGGAACGCACGCGATCCAGGTGGCGAAAGCATTGGGCGCGACGGTCGCGGTGACCGCGGGTTCGACTGAACGGCTCAATCGATGCGGCGAATTGGGGGCCGACATCCTGCTTAATTACCGGACCGGAGAATTCGAGAAAGAAGTCGAGGCCGACGTCATTCTCGACAACATGGGCGCGAAATACCTGACCCGCAACATCGCCGCGCTCAAGCGGGGCGGGCGGCTCGTGGTGATCGGGATGCAGGGCGGGACGACGGCGTCGCTCGACCTGGGTGGCCTGCTGAAGAAGAACGCCTCGGTCACGGCCACTGGGCTGCGGTACCGGCCGGTGGCGGAGAAGGGGGCGATCGTGGCGTCCGTGCTCGACCGTGTGTGGCCGATGCTCGCCTACGGTTCGGTGAAGCCGGTGGTGTCCGAGGTGATGCCCATCGAGCGGGCTGGGGACGCTCACCGGCTGATGGAGGAGGGCGGCCTGTTCGGCAAGGTCGTACTGACGGTCTGAGGCACGCTGTCCTGGAACCCACTGTCCGCGAACACAACGGGCTCCGGTTGCCCGGTACCTCGTTAACGGGTTCGCAGCGCGGCGATGGCCTCGACGAGCTGGTCGACCTCGACCGAGTTCGTGTAGTGCGCCAGCCCGACTCGCACCGCTCCCCCGACCTCGCCGACGCCAAGAGTCGCGAAAACGCCGGTCGGGGTGTCGTCCGCGAACGCGCAGATGCCGTGTTCGGCCAGGTGGACGACTACGTCATGGGCCTTGATGTCGTTAACCGTGAAGGCCAGCGCGGGGATGCGTCGCATGGCGTCGCCGATGACCATGACGTGTTGTCGGGCGCGCAAGTCACCGATGAGCCGCGACAGCAGGCCCGCTTGATAGGACTTCGCGGAACTCAGCGAGGTCTGTAGGCGCTCTCGACGGCTGCCGGTGGCGGCGTCGTCCAACTCGGCCAGGTAGTCGACTGAGGCGACCAGGCCCGCGAGCAGCGGATAGGCGTGTTGGCCCAGTTCGAGGCGGGCGGGGCCGTGGGCGCGCGGGTCGAGGGAATGGGCGGAGAACCGGTCGAGGACGGCCGGGTCGGCGAACGCCAGCGCGGCGACGGCGGGGCCGCCCCACGCGCTCGCCGACACCGTCACCACGTCCGCGCCGATCGCCTCGATGTCCAACGGGACGAAGGGCGCCGACGACGAGGCGTCCACGACAACGAACGCCCCGGCCGATTTGGCCAGGGCGGTGATCTTGCTCAGGTCGGGGCGGGTGCCGACCGCCCCGGAGGCCGAGGTGACCGCGACCACCTTCGTCCGGTGCGAGATCAGGTTCTCGTACTGCCACGCGGGCAGCTCACAGGTCTCGATGTCGATCTCGGCCCACCGCACCGTCGCCCCGGCGCGCTGCGCCACCCGCAGCCACGGCGCGGTGTTGGCCTGCTGGTCCAAGCGGGACAGGGCGACCTCGTCGCCGATGAGCCAGCCGTCGCCGAGCGCCTCGGCGAGGCGGTCGAGCAGGACCGCGTTGTTGGGGCCGAGCACCACACCGGCCGGGTCACAGCCGACCAGGTCGGCGACCGCGCGGCGGGCGGCGTCCGCTATCGAATCGGCGCGCTGCGAGGCGGGGAAGACGCCGCCGGGGCCGGACACCGGCGCGCGCAGGGCGGTGGAGACCGCCGTGGCGACCTGCTCGGGCACTTGCATTCCGGCGGGCGAGTCGAGATGCACCCAACCGTCACCCAGCGCGGGGAACAGCCCGCGGATTCGAGCGACGTCGAAGGCCATGCGGCACACCGTACGAGAGGGTAGGTATCGGCGTTTCGCGGGGCCGGGCGGCGGCTACCCTCGCAAGCAACACCCCGCAGACCAGGATGGAGCAGATGAGCGCCCCCACGAACGGTCCCGATCAGCCAGAACACGTGATGGTTGTCGGCCCAGACGGCACCCCGCTCGGCGCGGCCCGGGTCTCCGACTCGGAGTCCGGCGAGTCGGTCGGTGACATGGTCGAGCAGCCCGCGAAGGTCATGCGAATCGGCACGATGATCAAGCAGCTGCTCGAAGAGGTGCGCGCGGCGCCACTGGACGAGGCCAGCCGCAACCGGCTCCGCGAGATCCACAAGCGCTCGATCGCCGAGCTTGAGGACGGTCTCGCTCCTGAGCTGCGCGACGAACTCGAACGGCTCTCGCTGCCGTTCACCGACGAGAACACCCCGTCCGACGGGGAGTTGCGGATCGCCCAGGCCCAGCTCGTCGGCTGGTTGGAGGGTCTTTTCCACGGCATCCAGACGGCCTTGTTCGCACAGCAGATGGCGGCGCGGGTGCAGCTTGAGCAGATGCGCCGAGGGCTGCCGCCGGGCGTCGGCCAGGCGGAGGTCGGTCCCGAGGGTCCGCACATTCGCGGGACCGGTCAGTACCTGTAGAAGACGAAGTCGCCGTCGGTCTGCCCGGTGGCGACGTAGCCCGCGCTCTCGAACAGGCGCAGCGACGCGTGGTTGTCCTCGCGGACGCGGGCGATGATTCGAGCGGGACGAGCTTGGGCTTGCGCGGTCATCAGGATCGACCGCGCGAGCCCGCGTCCTCGGGCGGCGGGCGCGACGGTGACGCTGACCTCGAACTCGTCGCCCTCGGTGCGGTCGAAGCGGACCACGCCCAGTGGCTCGTCTTCCTCCACTATCCACAGGGAACGGTCGGGGTCGGTCAGGACTCCCGCCAGCCAACGTTGGTGATCAGCCTCGGCGACCGCGTCCTGGTTGACCGAGTTCGCCCTGGTCAGCGGATCGTTGCGCCAGGTGAGCAGGAGTGCGGAATCGGCGGCTCCGGCCGGTCTGGCGATCACCGGGCGATCTTGTCGAGCACGCGACGGGCGCCCTCGCCGTCCACCGCGGCCGCTGCGGCGGCGGACACGCTCCTCATCGCGGTCGGGTCGCGGAGAAGAACGCTCAGCGCCTGGGCGGCGACGGACACGTCCCAATCCTCGATGGCTCCAAGGCCGACGGCGACACCCTGACGGACCGCTTCGGTGTAGGTCCGACGTTGGTTACCTGCCGTGGTCAGCACTGCCATGGGGACGCCTATGCAGCACAGTTCCAGCATGGTGACGCCCGCCGCGCTGACGACCAAATCGGAGTTGGCGAACACGGTCGGCAAATCATCGCGTGGGCCGCACTGCCTGAAGGTCTGCTCGGGCAGGGGAACAGGCAGCCTCACCTCGCCCGTCGACACCGCGAGTACGTCTAGAGGGAGGCCGGTCGCGCGCAGAGCGGCTAGCGCGGCCTCAACAGCGACGACTGAATCTCCACCGCCCATCACGACGGTCACGCGCGCGGGCGCGTCACCCGAATTGGTGGCACGTGTGACTCGCGCGGCTCGGACGTTGGCGCGCAGCGGGGCGAACTGCGGACCCGTCAGCACTATCGGAGAACCATCGTCGGGGCGTGCCATGGGTGCTAGGCCACAGTCGACGACCACGTCCGCCCGCCGCCTGCCGTAGGGGCCGTCTTCCATGGACACCACGAACGGGCGGTCCACTGTGCCGATGCCGTAGTGGTCGATCAGCACGACGTCGGACTGGACATGGGGGAAACACTCGGTGGGCAGCACGGGCACGCCGAGATCACGCAGCCGCGTGCGCAGTCCGGCACCACCCACCAAATCGCCGATCAGGTTGACCTGCCAGCCGCGATTCACGGCCTCCTCGGCGTAGGCGACACAACGAGCGAGGTGGCCTAGGCCGAGGCCCGGACCGGCGTCGGCCCGCAGGGTGAGGGTTGTCATCGCACCTTCTGTTCGATGTGGGCGTTGAGTGCCACCAGATCCGGGCGAGCACGCAGAAACTCGACAACGGTTCGCCAATCACGAGCCTTGTCACCCAGTTCGGCGACGACCGCGTCAAGCAGGGCTGCGTCAGCCGCGGTGTCGAGAGTGACCCGCAGGTCCGCGGCATCGGGGGCGAAGACGACGCCCGCGCAACGGTAGGACCGCGGGGCCGAGTAGATCCCCGAGGTCACGTGCTCGCGATGCGGACCGTCAGTGCGGGACTCCTGCTCGGCCAGCACGTCCGCGCGGACAAGTTCGGCGTCGTAGCCGCGGGGCAGCGTACGCACGAGCGTGTTGCTGACGTACTGCAACGCCGGGTCGGCTCGCCACAGACCGACGACCTGGTCCAGAACCGCAGGATCGAGCAAAGGACAGTCCGCCGTCAGCCGGAGGACGGCATCACAGGGGTACTCGCGCACGGCCATGCCGAAGCGGGTCAACACGTCGTCCAAGGGGCCACGGACCACCGACGCGCCCGCCCGGGTGGCCTCCTCGGCGACCGCGTCGTCATCGGCGTGGTCGGAGGTGGCCACAATCACCTCATCGAGGCCATGGGCAGCGCGGGCGGCGTCCACGACCCACGTCAGCACAGATCTGCCACCCAAATCGCGCAGCACCTTGCCGGGCAAGCGCGACGACGACAGCCGGGCCTGGACGACTGCGTTGACCGCGGGGGCACTCACGGGTGCCATGATGGCTCACCGCTGGGGGAAGGCAACGCGGAGGTTGACGATGAGTGTGCTCGAAGGAACGAACATCCTGCTGACGGGCGGGACCGGGTCCTTCGGCCAGGCGTTCATCTCGCACGCGCTCGCCGAGCTGAACCCGCGTCGCCTGGTGATCCTGAGCCGCGACGAACTCAAGCAGTACGAGGCCCGGCAGCGCTTCGGCGACGACCCCCGGCTGCGCTGGTTCATCGGCGACATCCGCGACCGCCGCAGGCTGGAGCGGGCGATGCGCGGCATCGACTACGTCATCCACGCCGCCGCGCTGAAACAGGTGGACACGGGCGAGTACAACGCTTTCGAGTTCGTGCAGACCAACGTGCACGGTTCGCAGAACGTCATCGAGGCCGCGATCGACTGCGGCGTCGAGAAAGTCGTCGCGCTCTCGACGGACAAGGCGTCGAGCCCGATCAACCTCTACGGCGCGACCAAGCTCACCGCCGACCGCATGTTCATCAGCGCGAACCATTACGCCGCAGGGCATCCGACCAGGTTCTCGGTCGTGCGCTACGGCAACGTCATGGGCTCGCGGGGCAGTGTGATCCCGTTCTTCCGGACGCTGGCCGAGCGCGGCGAGGAACTGCCGATCACCGACATGCGGATGACCCGGTTCTGGATCACGCTGCCGCAGGCGATCCGGTTCGTCGTCGACTCGTTCGAGCAGATGCACGGCGGGGAGTTGTACGTGCCGCGGATCCCGAGCATGCGGTTGGTCGACCTGGCGCGGGTGATCGCGCCGAACAGTCCGATGAAGGAGATCGGCGTGCGACCGGGCGAGAAACTGCACGAAGAGATGATCGCGCCCGACGACGCGCGCCGAACCGTGCTGCACGGCGATCGCTACATCCTCATGCCACACATCGCGGGCTGGGGATACGAGCCCCCGTCGGACGGGCAGCCGGTGCCGGAGGGGTTCGCGTACCGGTCGGACACCAACGACCTGTGGCTCGACGACGACGACCTCCGCCGCCTCGTCGCCGAGCACGGCTGATGCTCCCCTACGGCAAGCAATCGGTCACCGAAGAGGACATCGCCGCCGTCTCCGACGTACTGCGCGGCGACTGGCTCACGACCGGACCCTCGGTGACCGCGTTCGAAGACGACCTCGCGGCGTGGACGGGCGGAGTTCCCACTGTCGCGGTGACGTCGGGGACGGCCGCGCTGCACGTTGCGTACGCCGCTGCCGGAGTGCGGGCGGGCGACGAGGTTGTGTGCACGCCGATGACGTTCGTGGCCACAGCCGCGGCCGCGGCGATGCACGGGGCACGGGTGGTGTTCGCCGATGTCGATGACGACACGGCGAACCTGTCCCCTGCCGCGGTGACGGCCGCGTTGAGCCCGCGCACGCGGGTGGTCGCGGCGGTCGACTACGCGGGACATCCGGCGCCATTGGACGAACTCGGCGCAATCGCGCACGACAGCGGGGCGTTGCTGCTCGACGATGCCGCGCATTCGATTGGCGGGAACTGGCAAGGCTCGCCGATCGGATCGTTGGCCGACCTGACGACGTTCTCGTTCTTCCCGACGAAGAACCTGACGACAGCGGAAGGCGGAGCCGTGGCCGCCACCGACCCTGGCCTGCTTGAGCGCGCGCGATCGTTTCGCAATCACGGACTTGTTCGAGACCGGTCGATACAGCGATTCCCGGACGAAGGCGGATGGCACCAGGAGGTGCACGAGTTCGGACTCAACTACCGCCTGCCGGATGTGCTGTGCGCGCTTGGCAGCAGCCAGTTGCGGCGCTTGGCCGCATTCAAGGCGCGGCGGACGGAGATCCACGCGCGTTACGCGGCGGGCCTTGGCGGTCTTGACGGGTTGCGGTTGCCGGTCACTCGGGCGGGGGCCGATCCGGCGTGGCATCTCTACGCGGTGCGGGTGTTGGACGGGCGGCGACGCGCGCTCTACGAACATCTGCGGGCTGGTGGGATTGGTGTGCAGGTCAACTACATCCCGGTGTACTGGCACCCGGTGTTCGCTGACCTTGGTTACCGGCGCGGGTTGTGTCCGGTTGCGGAGCGGTTCTACGCCGAGCAGTTGTCGCTGCCGTTGTTTCCCGATCTCACCGATACCGATGTGGACAGGGTGATCGACGCCGTCCACCAATTCTTCAAGTGAATCGTTCTACAATCCGTCGTTGGAATTGATGGATTGTAGAACGATTGAACAAGGACAGAGCCGCACCCTCGCGCAACTTCGGCGGCGGCGTGACATTCGCGCCCCTGCCGTCCGCCAACAGGATGAGAGGTCGACCTGAACCGCGGTGCGCCCGATTGAGGTTGGCGAGGATTGTTGAACAGTTGAACCGTCCTCAGGTTGGACTGTCCTCAAGTTGAACCGATCTCCAGTTGAATTGCGCTCCAGTTGAATTGCACGCGCGGTGGTTGCTCGCGATGGATTGTGCTCCAGTTGGATTGTTCAACAATTAGACAAGATCCCAGGTGAGGGGCGTGCCCTTCGCCGCATCCACCCGGAAGCGCCTACCCAGCACCTTGGTGATCTCCGAGGTGGGCAGCCCACCCGCAGGACGAATCGAGCGGACGTTGGCGGGCGTGACCTCGTCACCCGCGCGGACATCGGTCACCACGTAGAGGGAACGCCGGAACCGCAGCCCCTCCCGCTCGCTCTCCCGAGGCCCGATGGTCTCGCGCCCCAGCGCCGCCCACGCCCGCTCGCTCTCCACCACCAACGCGGCCAGTTCCGCGGGTTCGAGCGAGAACGCGCTGTCCACGCCGCCGTCCGTCCGCGCCAACGTGACGTGCTTCTCGATCGCGCTGGCCCCGAACGCGACGGCGGCCAACGGCACCCCGATACCCATCGTGTGATCCGAGAGCCCGATCACGGTGTCGAATGTGGCCGACAGCAGCGGCAGCCCTCGCAGGTTGCTCTCCCCAGGCGCCGCCGGATAGGACGCGGTGCAGCCGAGCACGATGAGTTGGTCGTTGCCTGCCGCCCGGGCGGTGGCCACCGCCGCCGCGATCTCGCCGATGTCCGCCATCCCGGTCGAGATGATCAACGGTTTGCCGGTGCGCGCGCACAGATCGATCAACGGAAGGTCGACCACCTCGGATGAGGCGATCTTGTACGCGGGGACGCCGAGGCTTTCGAGGAATTCGACGGCCGTGGGGTCGAACGGGCTGGAGAACACCTCAAGGCCGCGTTCCCTGGCCCGCGCGAAGATCGGCTCGTGCCACTCCCACGGGGTGTGCGCTCGCTGGTAGAGCGAGTACAGCGTCTCCCCACCCCACAGTGAATGTCCGTCCGACACCCGGAATTCGGGGGCGTCGACGTCGATGGTGATCGTGTCGGCGGTGTAGGTCTGGAGTTTGAGGGCCTGCGCACCCGACGCGGCGACCGCGTCGACGATGGCCAGCGCCCGGTCGAGGTCGCCGTTGTGGTTGCCGGACATCTCGGCGATCACGAAGGGGCGGTGCGCCGGGCCGACCAGGTGTCGACCGATGCGTACCTCGTGCGGATCGGGCAAGGCGAACCTCCAGGTTCTGCTCAGCCGTCGGAGAGCTTCTCCTCAAGCCTGCCAAGCCGCTCCTCGTAACGCGCGACCCCGGTCAGCCGAACCCTGATTTGGGCGTGCTCACGCCGGATCTCGTCGATCAGCGACCGAGCCTGGTCGAGTTCGACGTCGTCGGCGGCCCTCGGAACGGCCGCGAGGGCGTCATCGACCGAGGCGAGCCGGGCTTCGATGGCCGCGACCTGCGGAATCATCCGCTCCAACTCGTTGGCCGACCAACGCTGCAGGTGCTCGACCTCGCCGAATCGGCGTTCCATGTCGTCGAGTCGGTGGCGGTGGTGGCCCTCGGTGCCCTCATGCCGCTCGGTGAGCCCGTGGAGCCGGTGGTCGAACCCGTCGAGGCGTTCCCGAGGGATCATGTCGTTGATCCGGAAGTCGATGAGGCGTCCGACCCGGTCGGCGACGCGCTTGCGCAGGCCGTTCACCACGGAGGCGGGCAGGCTGGGCCGTCGGGGCGATGTCTGTGTCATCCGCTGTCATCCACTTCAGCGCAGGAGCCGGGTACGGCTGGTCTTTGTCCACGTGTCGAGCAACCGGCCCTCGGCCGCGATCTGGTGTTCCGGCCCGACGATGCACGAGTCGCCTGCGGCGTGCTGCCACGAGGTCTGGTGCGGGTCGTCGATGAAGGAGTACCCGGTGAGGATGAGGTCGGCCATCGGGTAGGCGGTGCGGGCGATCCAGGCGGCCATGGTGCCCGTTGTCGACCAGGTCGCCTGCTCCCGAGAGGGCAGGCCGAGTGCCTCCGACAGCGGCAGCGTCACGTCCCGGTTGGACACCGGGACGAGGCCGAGGTCCGGCGGCCACCAACCCGGTAACGATTCGGGCTCCCAGTGCAGTCTGCCGGGTTCCACCATCAGATACAGCCTGCGTCGGTAGTCCCGAAAGACCCACGGCGTCGCCCGGACCGCCCGGTTGAACACCACGACGTGACACTTCGAGCCGAGCGTGGGTGGGCCGTCCGGCTCGTCCATCACGAAACCGTTGACCCTGACGACCAGGTCACACGCGTCGATCGCCTTCGCCCGTTCGCTGTCCGGTGCCATGGGCATGTTCCCGACGACCGCGACCGATCGCGGTTCGGGGTGCTCGGCATAGGCGTCGAGCAGCGGACGCAGCGTGTTCTGCGCGGAGGTGACGGGGGCCACGGCGGGACAAGGTACCAGGCCGGGGCGATGTTCCGGGTGCCGCGGACTATCGCAAAGCACAGCCACAGGCCCACACGATCGGGTACGACGCCGCGAGTACGCTCAGCATCCGTGCAAGCAACCGTCGTGACCGAGGAGACGCCCGTGCCGGTCGTGCATGCGGGCCGTAGTTGGAGCCGCGCGGTCGCCGACCTGCGCCAAGGATTCGCCCAGCGCGAATTGTGGGGTCACCTCGGCTGGCAGGACATCAAGCAGCGCTACCGCCGTTCGGTGATCGGGCCGTTGTGGATCACGTTGAGCATGGCGGTCACCGCCGCGGGTCTCGGTTTGCTGTACTCCCAGTTGTTCAAGGCACCCATCGGGACGTTCCTGCCGTACCTGACGGTCGGGTTCATCATCTGGAACTTCATGCTCGGCTGCCTCACCGAGGGCTCCGAGACGTTCATCTCCAACGAGGGCCTGATCAAGCACCTGCCCGCGCCGCTGACGGTGTACGCGCTGCGCACGGTGTGGCGCCTCACCCTGATGTTCGCGCACAACCTGCTGGTCTACGCGGTCGTCCTGGTCCTGTTCTTCGACGACCTGAGCACGCCCGGGTACACGCTTTCGGAGAACGGCGTCCAGCAGCCCGGCTTGAACTGGTCGATCCTGCTCGCCGTCCCGGCGTTCGCGTTGATCGCGATCAACGGCACCTGGGTGGCGCTGCTCTTCGGCATCATCAGCACCCGCTACCGCGACATTCCGCAGGTCATCGGCGCGTTGGTGCAGTTGTTGTTCTTCCTGACACCGATCGTGTGGCCGGTCGACACTCTGACCCAGAAGTTCCAGGACACCGGGGCATGGCAGTTGCTGTTGGTCGAACTGAACCCGATGTACCACTTCATCCAGATCCTGCGCGCACCGATGATCGGCAGTGAGCAGAGCTGGCATCACTGGGTCGTGGTCGGCGCGTTCACCATCGGGGGCTGGGCGTTGGCCCTGCTCGCCATGCGCAACTATCGTGCGCGTGTTTCCTACTGGGTCTGAGGCGAGGCAACTCCATGGT
Organism: Actinomycetota bacterium; assembly: GCA_030857905.1. GTDB lineage: Bacteria > Actinomycetota > Actinomycetes > Mycobacteriales > Pseudonocardiaceae > Actinokineospora. The sequence continues at coordinate 4,065 of JALZNB010000088.1, read as the reverse complement.
CAGCATTGAGGTCCGCAACGCCTCCGTCGACTTCCCCATCTTCGACGCGAAGACCAGGTCGCTGAAAAAGGCGGTACTGGGCAAGGTCGGTGGCAAGATCGGCACCGACGCACGGGTGCCCATCATCGAGGCACTGCACGACATCACCTTGTCGCTCAACGAAGGCGACCGCGTGGCGCTCGTCGGGCACAACGGCGCGGGCAAGTCCACGCTGCTGCGGTTGCTGTCGGGCATCTACGAGCCGACCCGGGGCACCACCGAGATCAGCGGAAAGATCGCCCCGGTGTTCGACCTGGCGGTCGGCATGGACTCGGAGATCTCGGGTCTGGAGAACATCATGATCCGCGGCCTGTTCCTCGGCATGTCGCGCAAGGAGATGGAAGCCCGGGTCGAGGACATCTCCCGGTTCACCGAACTCGGGGACTACCTGCACCTGCCGCTGCGGGCGTACTCCACGGGTATGCGGGTGCGCCTCGCGCTCGGGGTGGTCACCTCGATCAACCCGGAGATCCTGCTGCTCGACGAGGGCATCGGCGCGGTCGACGCGGCGTTCATGGCCAAGGCGCGCGAGCGGCTCGTCGACCTGGTGCGCCGGTCCGGGATGCTGGTGTTCGCCTCGCACTCCGACGATCTGCTCTTCGAGTTGTGCAACACCGCCATCTGGATGGACGAGGGCCGGGTCAAGATGCACGGCTCGCTGCGCGAGGTGCTGACCGCCTACAAGGGCCACGATCCGTTCGAGCACATGAGCAAGGAAACCCTCGAAAGGCTCGGCGAGACCCGATGAACACCGTGGAGCAGCTTCCACCAGGATCGGTTGTGGCCGTCGTGGTCACCAGACACCGCCGTGCGCTGCTCGCCGACTCGCTGAAGATGATCGCCGCCCAGTCGCGGGTTCCCGATCACTTGATCGTGGTCGACAACGGACCCGACGACCCGGCCCGCGACATCGTCGAGTCGTGCCCGCTGCCGTCCACTTACCTGGTGTCGCACCGCAATCTCGGCGGCGCGGGCGGGTTCGCGCTCGGAATGTTGCACGCGTTGGCCCTCGGCGCTGACTGGCTCTGGCTGGCCGACGACGACGGTCGACCCGCGGATGAGTCGGTGCTCGGGACGCTGCTCGAAGTCGCCGAGCGACGCGGGCTCGCCGAGGTCTCGCCGGTGGTGACGAACATCGACGCGCCGGAGAAGTTGGCGTTTCCCTTGCGGCGCGGGCTGACCTGGAAGCGCAACGCCGACGAACTCGGTCAGGACTACCTGCCGGGGATCGCGTCGCTGTTCAACGGGGCACTGTTTCGGGCGTCCACTCTGGACGTTGTCGGGGTGCCGGACTACCGCCTGTTCTTCCGCGGCGACGAGGTGGAGATCCACCGCCGGTTGGTGCGCTCCGGCCTGCCGTTCGGCACGTGCCTGCGCGCGGCATACCTGCACCCGGACGGCTCGGACGAGTTCAAACCGATGCTGGGTGGGCGGTTGCACGCCCAGGACCCCGAGAACCCGATCAAGCGGTACTACACCTATCGCAATCGCGGGTATCTGATGTCTCAGCCCGGGATGCGCAAGATCGGCCTGCTGGAGATCGTCCGGTTCGGACTGTATTTCCTGGGTACCAAGAAGGACCCCAAAGCGTTCTTGGAGTGGTTGAAGCTGCTGCGCAAGGGACAGCGAGAGCAGTTCTTCCGCCATTGAGTGGTCCGACCGCGAGGTGTGGCGCCTCGCGGTCGTGATTCAGCCAGGCACGCCGAGCGCACGTCTACGGCCAGACCGGATTCGGCGGCTGAGGCAGGCGCGGGACCACTAGCGGCGGAAGACCACGGTCCTCAGCATCACGAAGTTGATGACCGTGGCCAAGCCCTGCGCCACCACCCAGGCGACGGCGAACTCGGCGCTGAAGTCGGGGAGCAAGGTCAGCATGAGGGCGTTGGCGCCGACGTTGACGAAGAACGTCACCGTGTAGAGCAGTGCGAATCCGCCTGCCTGGGCGGCGCCGCCGCTTTTTGCGTCGGTGAAAGTAAAGCGCTTGTTGAGGAAGTAGGCCGTGGTGGTGCCCGCGATGAAGCTCAACGCCTTGGCGAGGTGCACCCACAGGTCGGCTTGCAACAGCAGCCAGTAGGCACCGAAGTCCACGAGGGCGCAGAAGCCGCCGACGGCGATGAAACTCGCGAGTTGCCGGAGCAACGTGCCGCTCTGGCCGTTCTCGGCCGCGGAGTTCACCTTCAGCACATCCTCGCCCCGTTCCGCCCGGACTGCGGGGACAAGTCTAAGCACCGGTCGGCCCGCGGCTACCCTGGGTCCGTGGAGCCAGGATCGTTCGAGACCCGCACCTTGACCGGCTGGGGCCGGACCGCGCCGTCGACCGCGCTGGTCACCCGACCCGCCAGTGCCGAGCAGGTGATCGCGGCCGTGGGGTCGGCCGGTGAGCGCGGCGTCATCGCGCGCGGACTCGGACGGTCCTACGGCGATCCGGCGCAGAACGCCGGTGGTCTCGTCGTCGACATGAACGGGCTCAACCGAATCCACTCCATCGACGCCGACACCGGGCTGGCCGTGTTGGACGCCGGAGTCAACCTCGATCAGCTCATGCGCGCCGCGTTGCCGTTCGGGTTGTGGGTGCCGGTGCTGCCGGGGACGCGGCAGGTCACGATCGGCGGGGCCATCGGGTCCGACATCCACGGCAAGAACCACCACTCGGCGGGCAGTTTCGGCAACCACGTGCGGTCGCTCGACCTGCTCACCGCCGATGGGCGGGTGCGTCGCCTGACCCCGGACGGGGCCGACGCGGACGTGTTCTGGGCGACTGTCGGCGGCATGGGTCTGACGGGCATCATCCTGCGGGCGACGATCGCGCTGAAGCATGTCGAGAGCGCCTATTTCGTGGTCGACACCGACCGCACCGCCGATCTCGACGAGACGCTGGCCCTGTTCGCCGACGGCTCGGACGACACCTACGACTATTCGATGGCCTGGTTCGATTCGATCTCCACCAACGGCAAGCTCGGGCGCGCGGTGTTCTCCCGCGGTTCGCTCGCGACGCTGGACGAGCTGCCGACAAAGCTACGGGTGAACCCGCTGAAGTTCGACGCTCCGCAGTTGCTGCGGCTGCCGGACGTGTTCCCCAACGGCTTGGCCAACAAGCTGACCTTCCGCGCGCTCGGCGAGGCGTGGTACCGCAAGGCGCCCAAGAAGGCCCGCGGTCAGATCCAGAATCTCACGGCGTTCTACCACCCGCTCGACCTGTTCGGCGAGTGGAATCGGGCCTACGGCTCACATGGTTTCATTCAGTACCAGTTCATCGTGCCGGTGCACGCCGACGCGGCGCTGCGCGACATCGTGCGCCGCATCGCCGAGTCCGGGCACGTGTCGTTCCTCAACGTGCTCAAGCGAATGGGCGAGGGCAACGCGGCTCCGCTGTCGTTCCCTCAGCCCGGTTGGACGATCACCGTCGACTTCCCGGTCGCCGTCGGGCTGCACGAGTTCTGTGCCGACCTCGACGATCTCGTCCTCGCCGCCGGCGGGCGGCTCTACCTGGCGAAGGAGTCGCGCACCGCGCCGGACACCTTCCAGCGTATGTATCCGCGGCTCGACGAGTGGCGGAAGGTGCGGGACTCGGTCGACCCGGACGGACTGTTCATCTCCGACCAGTCGCGCAGGCTTCGGCTCTGACGGACACCACGATCCCTGACCCGGCTCATCAATCGCAAAGGTTCGGACCTTGATCAACGCAGTCGGCATCCCGCAGTCCCTGCTCCTGCTCGGCGGCACCTCCGAGATCGGGTTGACGATCGCGGCGAAGTACGCCCGTCAGCGGCCGCTGACCGTGATTCTCGCCGCCCGCCCGTCCGACCGGCTCGACGCCGCCGCGGCGTCACTGCGCGAGCTGGGCGCGACCGTCCGCACGATTCCCTTTGACGCCAAGGACATCGAGTCCCACCCGTCGGTCGTCGAGAAGGCGTTCGCCGAGGGTGACGTCGATGTGTCGATCGTCGCCTTCGGACTCCTTGGCGAGGCCGAGCAGGCGTGGCAGGACCACGCCGCGGGCGTGGAACTGGCTCAGGTCAACTACAC
>JALZNB010000327.1 GCA_030857905.1 Actinomycetota bacterium | reverse complement strand
GGTACGCGGCTTGGCGGAGACGTTCGGTCTGCACGAACTCGCGGTCGCCGACGCCGTGTCCGCCTACCGGCAGCCGAAGTTGGAGCGCTACGGCGACGTGCTGTTCACCGTTTTCAAGACCGTCCGGCACGTCACGCACGATTCGCCGACGACCGCGAGCGAGATCGTCGAGACCGGCGAGATCATGACCTTCCTCGGTGCCGACTTCATCGTCACGATCCGCCACCGCGACCATTCCAGTCTGCGCGATCTGCGGACCGGGCTCGAATCCACCCCGGATCGCCTCGCGCTCGGGCCCGCCGCGGTGCTGCACGCCATCGCCGACCACGTCGTAGACGAGTACCTGGAGGTCACCGAGGCGTTCGAGCGCGACATCGATGAAGTCGAGTCGCTGGTCTTCGCGCCGAGGAGCCCGATCGGCGCCGAGCAGATGTACCTGATGAAGCGGGAAATCGTCGAACTGCGCCGGGCGGTGACGCCGTTGGCGAATCCGCTACGGCAACTGGCCAAAGGCGGCACCCAGCTCATCCCGGCCGACGTGCGGTCGTACTTCCGGGATGTCGACGACCACCTCACCACCGTCTCCGAGCGGATCACCGGGTACGACGAGATCCTGACCACCCTGCTCAACGCCACCTTGGCGAAGGTGTCGCTGCAACAGAACAACGACATGCGCAAGATCACCGCCTGGGCCGCGATCATCGCCGTGCCCACGATGGTCTTCGGCGTCTACGGCATGAACTTCGACGTGATGCCGGAGCTGCGCTGGAAGTACAGCTATCCCGCGGTGATCTTGATCATCCTCGTCGCCTGTGTCGTCCTGTACTGGATGTTCAAGCGCAACCGCTGGTTGTAGCGCCGACGGGGAAGTACCTCAGGCGGCGGCGCGCATTGCGACCTCCACCGTGGCTTGTCGCGTGACTCCGTTGACCGTCACCGCGACAACGAACGTCGCGGCGCGCAGGCCGGTGACGATGCCCGTCTCCGGGTCCATGCGGGCCACATGCCATGGACGCACCTGTGACCAGTCGCCGATCAGCAGGCTTGGCGAGCCTGACCAGTCGTAGCTCACCGGGTAGGCGACCGGGACTTGGCGACTGCCTTGGGTGACTGTCGCCGTCACGGGAGCGGACTCCCCGACGTGGACGGTGGTCGGTGCGGTGATCGACAGGGCGTCGACGTGTGGTCGGATCTCGGCGGCTATCCATTCCGGTCCTGGACGCATCGGCCAGGTCCGGTCTTCGGGCGCCGGGTCGACACCGATCAGGGTCCACCCGGTGAACCCGCCGAGGGTTGTGGCGCCGCCGGGCGACTTCCCGGAATTGCCGTTGATCAGATAGGGCACACCGTCGACCCGGGAGGCGTGGAACACCCCTACGTGGGCGCCGATGAACGCGGCACCCTTGCCGCTGTCCCGCTTGAACTCCGCGAGCCACCGCTCGACCAGCGCGGCCTCTCGCCGGTCGCTGAGCTGGCTGCCCTTCGCGGGCGTCGGATCGCGCGGCGGGTGGTGTTCCATCATCACCACCGAGTGCACGGCGGAATTGTCCCGTGCGTCGTCGAGTCGTTCACGCAGCATCGCCACCTGATCGAAGCCGCCGCCGCGCAGCGTGCCCGTCGAGGAGTCCAGCAGCACGAAACGGGTGCCCTTGTGGTCGAAGGACCGGTTGGTGGCACCGAATTCGGCGCGGAAGTTGTCGATGGTGCCCGGTCCCATGATCTCGTGGTTGCCCGGCACGTAGTACCAGGGCAGGTCATCGCCCAGTTCCTCGGTGAGCACGCGCCTGGCCAGCGCGAGGTCGGCGGGAGCCGCCTCGTCGACCAGGTCACCGTTGATCACCAGGAAGTCCGGCCGCTGTGCCTTGATCTCCCGCAGCGTCCGCCGTGCGGCCCGCACCAGTTCGCTGTCCGGGTTGCGGGCGACGAACTGGGCATCCGACATCACCGCGAACCGCCATTGCCGCCCGTCCACCGTGCCGTCCCGCACGACCACGGGGTCGGGCACGGTGACCTCCGGCGGGATCGCGACCGACGGCGGAACCTTCGCCACGATGTCGTCGACGAGCACCTCGCCGCTGTACTGTCGGTCGGCCTTCGTCTCGATTGTGTAGAACCGGTTGACGCGCAAGGGGAACGCCAGTGCGGGTGGCACGGCTATTTCCAGATACCGCCAGCCGGTCCAGGTGATGTACGGGCCGTAGAGCGACCGGCTCTGGCCTTGCCCGTCGGTCACGGTGAACGCCGTCCACTCGCCCTTGCCGTGGCCGTAGACCCAGGCACCCAACGCGAGCGGCTGACCGTCGACGGTGATCGGCGTCGGCGGAATCGCGTACGCCGTGCGTGTCCCGGTCGACTGGGTGAAGTCGTAGGCGAGTTTCAAACCAGGCCCGGTGCGCCCGTCGGCCACCGGCGCGACGCTGCCCGTGGCGCGCGCGGAACCGAACTTCCAGGCCGCGCCGTCGTCGAAGCCCGCGATGGTGCGCTGTTCGAGACCGACGGTCACCGGGATCTGGGTGACCTTCCCGCCCACGCGGACCGTCACCAGCCCGGACCCCAGCGGCGCCACGGCCTTCACCTGGAGGAATCCGTTCGCGGTCGGCGTGATGTCGAGCAGGGTCCTGTCGTACTCCAGTGAGACGTCGGCGGGCTCGATGGGCGCGGTGGTGCCGGTGTCGTCGTAGCCGACGATTCCGACCGGGGTCGCCGCCCCCGCGTCGGTCAGGCTCAGCCGAGGCGTGGTGGGGGAGAGGCGGGTGAGCGGGCCGAGCACGGTCAGATCCAGGTCACCGCTCACCAACCCCTGTCGTGCGGTCACCTGCGCGGTGCCGGTCCGGGAGGCGTGGAAGACACCCTTGTCGTCGACCCGGCCCGTGCTGCCCGGCCGCACCTGCCACAGGGCAGTGCCCGCCGCCGGACCGTAGGTCTCGTCGTGGCCGTTCGCGATCAACGCCCGGGTGAGGCCGGGGAAGACCCGGTCCGGCCTACCGCCGGGAATGGTCGCCGTCCCCGGTGCCCGCGCCTGTTCGGTGGCGGTGCGCACCCAGAACCCGGTGAGCTTCCCGCTGCCTTCGGGCGCGTACAGGGCGAGTCCGTTGGGGATCGGGCGCTCGCCGCCGTCCGACGGTTGGTTCTCCACCCGCACCTCGGTACTGCCGGGCTCGCGCGCGAGCATCGTCGACGAGCCGCCGCCGTCGAGGTTCAGGGCGTTGTGCGCACCCATCTCCTTGAGGATCGCGGCGACGTCCCGCAGGTTCAGCCCGAGCAGGTACGGCGCCTCGCGGCCATCCACGGTGAGAAGGTGCATCTTCTTCCCGTCGGCGGAGAAGCCGACGGCGGTGCGGGGGTGCAGCGGATCGGGCGGGGCGACGATCTCGCCGTCGCGCAGCAACGGCTGGTTGCCGCCGATCGCCGCCCTCGGCGTACTCCCGTCGCTGGTTCGAGACGAGTAGGCCACCGTGACCCGATCGCCCGGCTTGAGCGTGGCCAGTCGATCGGCGCCCGCGTCCCGTCCGACCAGCACGTAGCCGTCCGTCGGGATCGCGTCGGCGCTCGCCTGCCGTCGCACCTCTATAACACTGTCGGCACGGACGACGACCTCGGTGACGTTCGTGGCGCCCCGCACCGATCGTTCGCGGGAGTAGGTGCCCCAGATCGAGTTGAAGACCCCGATGTTGCCCGCGTCGATCCGCGCGCTGTTGAGGTGCGCCAGTTTCGCCGTATCCGCGGGCAGGGTGACCGTGCCGTCGAAGAACACCTCCATGACCCGGCCGATCCCCGCCGCGTCGACGCCGATCGCGCGGTTGTGGCCAGAGTCGGCTGATTTGACGAGGGTCCCGCTCTGGATGCCGACGCCCTCGGGCGCGTTGGAATTGTTGATGTCGAAGAAGTCACCGTTGACGGCGGCCACGGCGCGCTTGGCCTGGGTCGAGAGCGGTTCTGCCTTGGAGACCTGACCGGGATAGAGGTAGTCGACCGTGGTTCCCGCGGTGAGGTCGACCGACAGCGCGTCACCCCGGATCCAGCCGCCCGCGTCACCTGGCTCGTACCAGTCGAACGAGCTCAGCGAGACTCCCGGCGCCACCGGTCGCGTGGTCCGCGCCGTCTCGATCCGCCGGGCCGGGTCGACCGCGGCGTTGCCCATGGTGTCGGGCAGGTCCTGCACCTGGACCGGGGCCCGCGGCGGAGCGTGCTGTCCGATCGCGGGGCTCGTGGGCCCGAACACCAGCAAACCGGTCAGTCCGACGATCCCCAGACGGCTGCGATACGACACGGCGACTCCCAGAAGCGCGACCTCGGTCCTTGTCCCCAGCCAAGTCGCAACGCCGCCCCGAGGACACCGCCTATTGGTGTAGTCCATTGAAGAGATCGATGAACACCCAGGTGACAGCCTCTTTACTGGGCTGGCAGGCCACCCGCCTCGGCCCGACACGCCCGGGCGACGTTTTTGGCGCTCGCACGCTACTGGCCAGTTCGTCTCACCCGTATCAGCGACGGCGGTTTCTCGGTCGTGTGGCGAGGTTTTCCGGAAATAGCCAGGTGGAGTCCAGGGCGAGTCGAATAACGGCCAAGTCGCCTGCTTATTCTCTGCTATCTTTTGCCGACGATTATCGATTCGTCACTCTTTAGGACGGCGAGAATCATCCTATCGAGTGAGTGGCGGTAACGGTTAGCATATGATTCACACGATGGTGTTACCGGTTGGATTCTGTGCGGGCGCTGGGGTAACTTCACTCCTGACAGTCGAGGGAATCACCTCGGATATGACGGTGCTTTTCGTAAGCGCTTACGATGGCTGTCGATATTAATGTGAAACCAGCTGGTGAGGAGTTTTCGTGTCTATCAAGAAGCTTGGTGCGGTTGCGGTGGGCACCGTCGCGGGTATGTTCATGCTCGGTGGCATCGCGTCCGCTGCGCCGACCGGGCACGACCCGCTGAACGTCGACAACGACGACTTCGGACAGGTCGGCCTGCTCAACCTGAACAACATCGACATCCTGCACAACGTCAATGCCGTTGTCGGCGTGTGCGACAACAACATCAACGTGCTTGGCGTCCAGGTGCCGGTCGAGGATGTGGCCAACGGCCTCAACATCCCGGTCCTTTCCCCGGGTGTCAACGCCTCTGAGGGCGAGACCGGCGATGTGTGCGCCTCCGGTGGCATCATCGACGGTGGCACCAACCAGCACAACTGATCCGTGCTTTTCGTGTGGTGACATGACTGTCGGGAATAACTGAAGTCGGAAGCTGTGTCATTCCCGGCGTTGGGTGTTGTCGTTTCGCCGCACGGTAGGCGGATTATCGACGGATGGCGTGAGTCGCTTTATGCGGCTCGCGCCATCCGTCTTTTCGGCGGCTATGCGGACTCGATCTCGTCGTGAGCCTGGACGAACGCGACGAGGCCGGGCGACGCGAACGCGTCACCCGGCCTCGTTAAGCAAGTAGGTGGTTCCGATCGTGCGGGACAATCAGAAGCCGTAGATCTTCCACGCGAAGGTGGTGGTGCCCTTGTTACCGCCGGCGTCGGTCGCGGTGACGGTCACCGAGTAGTTGCCACCCTTGGTCGGGGTGCCGGTGATCGAGCCGGACGTGCTGATCTTCAGTCCGGTGGGCAGTCCGGTGGCCGAGTAGGTGAGCGCGCCACCCGCGGTGGAGGAACCCCTGATCTGAAGGGCCCGGATCGCGAAACCGGTGAAGCCCATCTGCGTGCCCGGGTTGGTCACCGACACGGCGCCACCCTGAGTGCTGGTGACGGTCCAGGTGAAGCTCGCCGAGTTCGACTTGCCGTTGGAGTCGGTGACGGTGACCTTGACCTCGGAGGTGCCCGCGGTGGTCGGTTTGCCGGAGACGACGCCCGAAGCGGAATCGATGCTCAGGCCCGAGGGGAGACCGGTCGTGGCGAAGGTCAGCTTCAGGTTCTCCGCGCTGGCTGCCTTGACCTGCAGGTTGACGGTGTCGCCGACCTTCGTGCTCTGGTTGCCCGGGTTGGTGACGGACACCGCCTCACCTGGCTGGCCGCCGAGGGAGTTGACCGTCTTGGTGGCGTCGGCGAGACCGGCACCACAGCTCTGGCAGGTGCCAGGCAGGGGACGGGCGTTGTCCTTGATGGCCTTTTCGATCTCGGCCGGGGTCAGCGTGTTCTTCTTGCCGACCAGCAGCGCCGCGAGGCCCGCGATGTGCGGCGAGGCCATGCTGGTGCCCATGTACGGCTCGTAGTTCTCCGAACCGGCCGAGGTCGCGCCGGTGTTCAGCGTGGACCAGACACCGTTCTCCGGCGTGGTGCCCGGCGGGTCGTTGGCGTTGCGGGTCTGGCCGCCGGGAGCGGTGATGTCGACCTTGGCGCCGTAGTTCGAGTAGAACGCGCGGTCACCCGCGCGGTTGCTCGCGGCGACGGCGATGACGTTGTTGCAGTTCGCCGGGGTGAAGCCAGCGACGTCGGTGTTCGAGTTTCCTGCCGCGACGACGACAGTGGTGCCGCGCTGGACAGCGCCATTGATGGCACTCTGCATGGTGCTGCTGCAGGAACTGGCGCCGCCCAGGCTCATGTTGATGACCTTGGCAGGCGTCTTGTTCGCCGGGACACCGTTGACGGTGCCGCCGGAGGACCACACGATCGCGTCCGAGATGTCAGCGAGCGAGCCGCCGCACTTGCCGAGCACGCGGACCGGCTGGACCTTCGAGTCGTAGGCGATGCCCGCGACTCCCTTGCCGTTGTTGGTCGCGGCCGCGATGGTGCCGGCGACGTGCGTGCCGTGCCAGCTCGAATCGGTCTTGGGCGCGTCTGGAGCGCACTGACCGGCGGTGGTGCTGTCACCGGGGTCGGTCGCATCGGCGTCTCGACCATTGCCGTCACCGTTGGTGCGGCCGGAGGCGAAGTCGTAGCCCGCGATGATGTTCGGGGCGAGGTCGGAGTGGGTCACGTAGCCGGTGTCGATCACCGCGACGGTGACGTTCGCGCCGGTTGTTGAGGCCCAGGCACCGGGCACGTTCATGCCCGCCCTCTCCTCGAACAAGTGCCACTCGCGCTGGTACTCCGGGTCGTTCGGTTCGACGGCCTGCGGGTACAGCGTGATGTCCCGCTCGACGAACGCGACAGCGGGGTCGGCGCGGAAAGCGGCCGTGGCCGCCTCGATCGACTGGCCGTTGAGATTGACGACAACGCCGCCGGTGGCCAACCTGCGCTGGACCGACAGGTTGCCCGCCTTGGCATCGACAGCACCCGCTGCCGCCGCGTCGGACTTGGCCTCGGCCGTGGTCGGCTTGTAACCGACGATCAGGCGGTCGACCTGCGCGGTGGCGTTGGTGGGGGTCGCGTTCGCGGCCGGGCCGACGGTGGCGACCATGCCTGCCGCCGTGGCGCTCATTGCGACCGCGGCGATGAGCTTCTTCGACACGTGCTTCACGTAAGGTGTTTCCTTCCTCGAACTGCAGGGGTGAGGTCAAAGGGCAATGCCCTCGTGGCGCCAGCGCCAACGCTGCCCTGAAACAGTTCGATGGGTGATCGCGTGATCACCCATCGCGGTGAACCTACCTCTCGTAGGAACGAAAATCGAGAGTTGTCGCCACCAAACGTCGATAACGGGACAGTGTCCACCGAAAGTCTCACTAACTCGACAAAAAACTGAAACAGTGAATGGCCTACCGTCTGAGCAGGACCGTGTTCGAGTGAGGGGAGACCGGGTGACCAGCGATGATGTTCGCGATGGCGTGCCCATGACGAATCTCGACCAACCGCTTTTCGACGGCGCCGACGCGACGAAACGGGATCTTGTCGACTATCTCGACGCCGTGCGTGATCGAGTCATACCGCAACTGCGCGACCGGCCGCTTTCGGTGTTGAGAGTGCGGCCCGGCCAAGCGCCGTTCATGCAGAAGAATATGCCCAAATACACCCCGGAATGGCTGCGCACGACACCCGTATGGGCCGAGGCGTCGCGTCGTGAGATCACCTATGGGCTCTGTGACGACCGCCGGGCCCTGCTGTGGTTCGCCAACCAACGCGCCGTCGAGTACCACCCGACGCTCTACCGGATGGATGCGCCGGACAGCCAGACCCACATGGTGCTCGACCTCGACCCGCCGGAGGGCGGCCCGTTCTCGGTCGTGGTGCGCGCGGCGCACCTGATCCGGGCGGCATTGGCCGAGACGAACCTGGCGGGAGCGGTGAAAACCAGCGGGGCCAAGGGCGTGCACGTCTTCGTGCCGATCAAGGCTGGAATCGCGGTCGCCGACGTCGCCGCAGCGACGAGGGCGATCGCCGCGCGTGCCGAGCGGATCGATCCTGACGCCGCCACCACGGCGTACATCCGCGAAGACCGGCAAGGCAAGGTCTTCCTCGATTCCACACGCTCCGGTGGCGCGACAGTGGTGGCTGCCTACAGTCCCCGGATTCGGCCGGGCTCCACTGTGTCGTTCCCGGTCGCGTGGGCTGACCTCGATGACGTCACGCCTGCGGATTTCACCGTGCGGACCGCGATCGACCTGCTGTCCACGCGCGACTCGTGGACAAAGGAGATGCCCGAACCGCAGGCGCTGGCCGACGACCTGGTCGCGGAAGGACACACGATTCCGGTAGCCAGGGTCGCGGCGATGCACGAGGGCAAGCGGCGCGCTCGTGCCCGCCGGGACGCCGAGGCGCAATAGCGCTTTCCCATGACCACGACCCGATGTCCACTGTTTCCAGAATGATGGGAATCTCGCAGTCGATCTTCATCGGAGGTCGGCCGGTGCTGGTGGCGGTGGCCCGGTTTCGGGTAAGATCCACGACCAGGTTGAGAGGCGCTGCAACGGACTCAGAGGTCCGCCACGCTCGACCGGTGTCATCGCAGCAAGGGCGCCTCCCGTATCGGGAGGTGGACTGGGTGGGTACGTCCTCGGACAACGTGAGCAGGGTGCAGGCTCTGCGTGACCTGCTTGACCGGCGTGTCGTCGTCCTCGACGGAGCGTGGGGCACCATGTTGCAGGGCGCGTCGCTCAGCCCGGCCGACTACCGGGGCGACCGGTTCCTCGACCACCCGCGCGACGTCACCGGGGACCCGGACCTGCTGAACCTGACCCGCCCGGACGTCATCCTCGACGTGCACCGGCAGTACCTGGCCGCGGGCGCGGACATCACCACCACGAACACCTTCACCGCCACCAGCATCGGCCAGGCCGACTACGGCCTTGAGTCGCACGTCCGCGAGATGAACCTGCGTGGCGCCGAACTGGCCCGCCAAGCCGCTGACGAGGTTGGCGGACGGTTCGTCGCGGGTTCGATCGGGCCGCTCAACGTGACGCTCTCGCTCTCGCCGCGAGTGGAGGACCCGGCGTATCGCGCGGTGACATTCGACCAGGTCAAGGCTGCCTATGCCGAGCAGATCCTGGCGCTGGCCGAGGGTGGCGTCGACATCCTGCTGATTGAGACGATCTTCGACACGCTCAACGTGAAGGCCGCCATCGCCGCCGCGCGCGAGGTGGCGCCGCATCTGCCGCTGTGGATCTCGGTGACCATCGTCGACCTGAGCGGGCGCACGCTGTCCGGGCAGACCGTCGAGGCGTTCTGGAGTTCGGTCGCGCACGCCGAGCCGCTGGTGGTCGGGGTCAACTGCTCCCTCGGCGCCGAGGAGATGCGTCCGCACGTCGCCGACCTCGCGCGGCTCGCGGGCACCTACACCGCGTGCCATCCCAATGCCGGACTGCCCAACGCGTTCGGCGGCTACGACCAGACACCGGAGGAGACCGGCGCGCTGCTCGGCGACTTCGTCCAGGCGGGCATGGTCAACATAGTGGGTGGCTGCTGTGGCACCAGTCCCGCGCACATCGCCAAGATCGCCGAGGCGGCCAAGGGCCTCGCCCCTCGGGTGGTGCCCTCGCCGCCCGCGCGGACCAGGTTCAGTGGCCTCGAACCGTTCGAGATCGGTGCCGACACCGGGTTCGTCATGATCGGTGAACGGACGAACGTGACCGGCTCGGCCAAGTTCCGCCGCCTGATCGAGGGCGACAACCACCAGGCCGCCGTCGACGTCGCGCTGGAGCAGGTGCGCGGCGGGGCCAACCTGCTCGATGTCAACATGGACGCCGACCTGCTCGACAGCGTGGCCGCGATGACCACGTTCCTGAACCTGATCGCCACCGAGCCCGAGGTCGCGCGCATCCCGATCATGATCGACAGCTCGCGGTGGAGCGTGCTGGAGGCCGGGCTCAAGTGCGTGCAGGGCAAGGGAGTGGTCAACTCGATCAGCCTCAAGGAAGGTGAAGAGTCCTTCCTGGAGCAGGCCAGGATCATTCGCGATTACGGCGCGGGCGTGGTCGTCATGGCCTTCGACGAGAAGGGCCAGGCCGAGACGACCGAGCGCAAGGTCTCGATCTGCGGTCGTGCCTACGACCTGCTCACCCAACAGGCCGGGTTCGCCCCGGAAGACATCGTGTTCGACCCCAACGTCCTCGCCGTCGCCACCGGCATCGCCGAGCACAACGGCTACGCGAAGGCGTTCATCGACGCGCTGCCGCTGATCAAGCAGCGCTGTCCCGGCGCGCGGACCAGCGGTGGCATCTCGAATCTCTCGTTCTCCTTCCGCGGCAACAATGTCGTGCGCGAGGCCATGCACTCCGCGTTCCTGCTCCACGCCGTGCGCGCCGGGCTGGACATGGGCATCGTCAACGCCGGTCAGTTGGCCGTCTACGAGGACATTCCGGCCGACCTGCTCGAACTCGTCGAGGACGTGCTCTTCGACCGACGCGAGGACGCCACCGACCGGCTCGTCACCTTCGCCGAGACGGTCAGCGGCTCGGGGACCAAGCGCGTTGTCGACCTGGCCTGGCGCGACGCCCCGGTCGCCCAGCGGCTGTCCTACGCCCTGGTGCACGGGATCGTGGACTTCATCGAGGACGACACCGAAGAGGCGCGTCAGCAGATGGAGCGCCCGTTGCAGGTGATCGAGGGCCCGCTGATGGACGGCATGAAGGTCGTGGGCGACCTGTTCGGCGCGGGGAAGATGTTCCTGCCGCAGGTGGTCAAGAGCGCGCGGGTGATGAAGCGCTCGGTCGCCTACCTTGAGCCCTACATGGAGGCCGAGAAGGCGCAGGCGCTGCTGGAGGGCCGGGTCGACACCGGCCGTGGACAGGGCAAAGTGGTGCTGGCCACGGTCAAGGGCGACGTGCACGACATCGGCAAGAACATTGTCGGCGTTGTGTTGGGCTGCAACAACTACGAGGTCATCGACCTCGGGGTGATGGTTCCCGCGTCGGTCATCCTCGACACCGCCGTCACCGAGGGCGCCGACGTCATCGGGCTGTCCGGGCTGATCACGCCGTCCCTGGACGAGATGGTCAGCGTCGCCACCGAGATGCAGCGCCGCGGGCTCAAGCTGCCGCTGCTGATCGGCGGCGCCACGACGTCCCGTCAGCACACGGCCGTGCGCATCGCGCCCGCCTACGAGGCCAACACCCTGCATGTCCTCGACGCGTCCAGGGTTGTCGGTGTGGTCTCCGACCTGCTCGATTCGGGCCGAGCCGAGGAACTGGGCGTGAGCAACCGGGCCGAGCAGGAGCGGCTGCGCGAGCAGCACGCGAACCGGCAGCAACGTCCGATGTTGACACTGGAGCAGGCCCGCGCCAACCCCGAACGAGTCTCCTTCGACGAACTTCCGGTGCCCACGTTCACCGGCGTCCGCACGCTGAAGCCGGAACTCTCCGAGCTGCGCGCGATGATCGACTGGCAGTTCCTGTTCCTGGCGTGGGAGTTGAAGGGGAAGTACCCGGCGATCCTCGACCTGCCGGTCGCCCGCGAACTCTTCGACGACGCCAACACGCTGCTGGACCAGATCATCGAGGAAGGTCATTTCGAGGCGCATGGCGCGTACGCCTTCTGGCAGGCGCACGCCGACGGTGATGACATCGTGCTGGACCTCGATGCCGAGGGGAGTCTTCGCCTGCCGATGCTGCGCCAGCAGACCAGCAAGCCCACCGGGCGGCCCAACCGGTGTCTCGCGGACTACATCGCCCCGGCCGGAGACCACCTCGGCGGGTTCGCTGTGGCCATCCACGGCGCCGAGACGCTGGCTCGTGCCTACGAGGCCGACAACGACGACTACCGGGCGATCATGGTCAAGGCCCTCGCCGACCGTCTGGCCGAGGCGTTCGCCGAGTACATCCACCTCAAGGCCCGCCGCGACTGGTTCGAGCCGGACGCCGACCCGGTGCTCGAAGACCTGCACGCGGAGCGCTTCCGCGGCATCCGGCCCGCACTCGGCTACCCGGCCAGCCCGGACCACAGCGAGAAGCAGGACCTGTTCGACCTGCTCGACGCCAAGCAACTCGGTCTGGCCCTCACCGAGTCCTTCGCGATGACCCCCGCGGCGGCGGTGAGCGGTCTGATCTTCGCCCACCCGGACTCGAAGTACTTCACCGTCGGGCGCCTCGGAAAGGACCAGGTCGACGACTACGCGCTGCGGCGGGGGATGGATCTGGCCGAGGTGGAGCGCTGGCTGCGCCCCAACCTGGCCTACGACCCCAAGTAGTGCGGCTCAGGTCGTGGTCGGCTCGATGACCACGACCGGGATGACCCGGTCGGTCGTGCCCTGGTACTTGGCGTAGTCGGGGAAGATGCCGACCATCTTGTCCCACAGCGCCGCGCGCTCGTCGCCCTCGCTGGTCCGAGCCGTGCCCGCCAACTTGTCCGCCCAGACCTGGATACGGACGTCGGGGTGCGCCACGAGGTTGCGGTACCAGCCGGGGTTTTTCTCCTGCCCGCCCGCGGAGGCGACGACGACGTAGTTGTCGCCCACCTTCTGGTAGATCAGCGCGGACTTGCGGTCCTCGCCGGTCTTGCGGCCGGTGGTGGTGAGCACGAGCGCGGGTACGCCGCCATGCCAGTCGTGGCCCACCTGTCCGTCGGTTTCCTCGTAGCGGCGGATGTGCTCGTCTCCGAAGAGCATGATGCCCAAGTCCTTTCCGTGGTCGCGCTGGTTGTGAAGCGAACGTTACGGAAGGTCCGGTGTGGTCGCAGGGGTACCGGTTTTCGCGTGCCACAGGGCGGGTGCGGCATGATCTGGGCGGGAATGGGAAGGAGAGCGCGTGGCGACCGAACTCGGGCTGTCGGACACGAACGGCATCCTGTGCCAGCCGTGGATCAGCCCCGACCGGTCCAGTGCCGGGCTCGGTTGGGATCGGCTCTACGTGTCCACTCAGGCCGAGCTGCCCTACGAGGCCAGTTTCGCGCCCGCGCGTACCCACCTGGTGATCCTGCACCTGGATGGCCCGGTCACCGTGACCCGCGGCAGAGGACGGGCGCGCCGATCGCGCGCGATCGCCGCGGGCGGGTTGTTTCTGCATCCGGCGGGCCGGGAACTCGATGTGGCACTCGGTGGCAGGTTGGAGACCGTGCACGCCTACCTGTCCGAGTCCGTCGTGCAGGAGGCGAGTGGGTGCGAGGGACCAGTGGAGCTGGCGCAGGAACTCGGTAGTGCCGACCCGCTGGTCGAACAGTTGATGTTGGCACTGGACGTGGTCGTGCGACAGTGGGAACCCACGGCTCGTACCTATATCGATCACCTCACCGGCACACTGGCCGCGCACCTCGCCCACCATCACAACGTGACCCGATCAGCGCCGGACCTCGGCCATCGGAGCGGTTTGTCCCCACGCCAGTGGGACGCCGTCCGCGAACTCATGGACGCGCGACTGGCCGAGCCGTTGCCACTGACCGACCTCGCCGCCGCCGCGACGCTGAGCGTCAGCCAGTTCACCCGCCAGTTCAAGCTCAGCACCGGCGAGACGCCACACCGATACCTGATCCGTCTGCGACTCGAACACGCCTGCCGCCTGCTGCGGACCCGGTCCCTGCCGATCGCCCAGATCGCGGCCCGGTGCGGGTTCTCCCACCAGGAACACCTCACCCGGGTCATGCGCGCTCGGTTGAACACCACACCGGCCGCCGTCCGCGGCTAACCAAGGACCGGCGACCATGCGCGTTTCGTGCAGCCGCACGCGACGAATGTGCAGGAATTGGACGCCGCCTTGGTGGACACTCGGGGCGCACGTGATCAAGGGGACAGGGGAGTGCGCCCGATGAGGAACTTCGTCCATACGTCGAACCCCGGACGGGTGGTGTTCGGCGCGGGCACGGTCAACACGGTCGGTGAGGAGGTCGAGCGGCTCGGCGCGACGCGGGTTCTGCTGCTGTCCAGCCCGCCGTTGGCGTCCGTGGCCGATCGAGTGCGGGCCGTTCTCGGTCCGCTGGTCGTCGCGCAGTTCGACGGTGCCGCGATGCACACGCCGAGCGAGGTGACCAAACAGGCGATGGACGTGTTGCGCGACCACACGGCCGATTGTGTCGTCGCGGTCGGCGGCGGCTCGACGACCGGGCTCGCCAAGGCGCTGGCGCTGCGCACGGACGTCCTGCAGGTCATCCTGCCGACCACCTATGCCGGGTCGGAGGTCACCTCCGTCCTCGGCGAGACGCGCGACGGGCAGAAGGTCACCCAGTCCGCACCCGCGATCCTGCCCGAAGTGGTCATCTACGACGTTGACCTGACCCTCGGCCTGCCCGTGTCGACCTCGGTGACCAGCGGCATCAACGCGCTCGCCCATGCCGTCGAGGCGCTGTACTCGTCCGAGGCGAACCCGGTCGTCGACGGCATGGCGCTCGACGCCATCGCCCGGATCGCCCGAGCCCTGCCCGTCATCGCCACCGACCCGTCCGACCTGGACGCGCGCACCGAACTGTTGCAGGCGGCATGGCTCGCGGGTACCTGTCTGGGCGCGGTCAGCATGGGGCTGCATCACAAGCTCTGCCACACCCTCGGCGGCTCGTTCGATCTCCCGCACGCCGAAACGCACACTGTGGTCCTGCCGCACGCGATGGCCTACAACGCATCCGCTGTGCCCGAGGTGATGGCCCGGATCGCGGACGCGCTTGGCGTGGCTGACGCACCGAGCGGCGTGCACGATCTCATCGCACGCGTCGGTGGACCGACGTCGCTGCGTGCGCTGGGAATGGCGGAATCCGACCTGCCGCGCGCCGCCGAACTCGCCACCGCGCGGCCGTATCCGAACCCGAGGCCGCTGGACCGCGACAGTATCGGCGGGCTGCTGGCCGACGCCTGGAACGGCCACCGGCCTGTTTCGAGCGCACGGGCCGTGCCGGACCTGCGGTGGTTGACCGACGAGGTGGTCGCCAGCTTCGCCGCCACGCCCGATCCGAGGACCAAGCAGCTCATGGGCGACCTGGTCCGCACCTTGCACGAGTACGTGACCCGCAATGACCTCAGCCAGGAGGAATGGCTGCGCGCCATCGTCTTCCTCACCGACGCGGGCCACATCACCACCGACACGCGGCAGGAGTTCATCCTGCTGTCGGACGCCCTCGGCGTGTCCAGTGTCGTTGACGTGCTCACCAACTCGCGCACACCCGACACCACGTCTTCGGCGCTGCTCGGGCCGTTCTACGTCGAAGGGCCGCCGATCGCCGACCAGGGCGCCGACATCGCCGGTGACCTGCCAGGCGCTCCACTGTGGACGGACGTCCGGGTTGTCGACCTCGACGGCGAACCGGTCGCCGACGCGGTGGTCGACGTGTGGCAGTCCAATGAGGACGGTTTCTACGACGTCCAGCTTCCCGACCTCGACGGTCCTGTGCTGCGGGCCCGATTCACCACCGACACCGACGGCCGCCTCCGATTCTGGTCGATCCTACCCTCGGAGTACCCGATCCCCGCCGACGGGCCGGTCGGGCAGTTGCTCGCCGCAGTCGGCAGGCACCCCTATCGGGCGCCGCACCTGCACTTCATGATCAACGCTGCCGGGTACCGGCCGCTCATCACGCAACTCTTCGTCGAAGGCGGCGCCTACCTCGACCGCGCGGGCGGCAAGGGGGACACCGTGTTCGGCGTCAAGGACGACCTCATCGTCGACTTCGCGCCACAACAGGGACCGACGCCGGACGGCCGCGTGGTCGATCGTGAGTGGCACCTGCTCGAATTCACCTTCCGTATCGCCTCGACGCCTGAGACCCCGGAGCAACCATGAGCTACGACACCGACGTCCTCATTGTCGGCAGCGGTCCGGCAGGTGGCTCGGCCGCGCTCCTGCTCGCCACCTACGGAATCAGGACGACGCTGGTCTCGAAGTACGGCTGGGTGGCCAACACCCCCCGCGCGCACATCACCAACCAGCGCACCATGGAAGTGCTGCGCGACCTCGGCGTCGAGCAGGAGGCGCTGCTCCACGGCACCCCGCAGCACCAGATGGGGGACACCGTGCTGTGCACGGGCCTGGCGCGCGAGGAGATCGGCCGCATCAGGAGTTGGGGCAGCGGCGAACATTCGGCGACCGAGTACGCCACGGCCAGCCCGTGCACGATGATCGACCTCCCGCAGACCTACCTGGAGCCGATCCTGGTCACCAACGCCGCCTCGCGCGGCGCGAAGGTGCGCTTCGACACCGAGTTCCTCAGCCTTGAGCAGGACGACACCGGGGTCACCGCGCGGGTGCGCGATCGCTTGCGCGGCGACGAGTACGACATCCGGGCCCGTTATCTCATCGGCGCCGACGGTGCCCGCAGCCTGATCGCCGACCAGATCGGCCTGCCGATCGCCGGGCAGACCGGCAAGGCGGGCAGCATGAACATCGTGTTCAAGGCTGACCTGAGCCGGTATGTGGCCCACCGGCCGAGTGTCCTGTACTGGGTGATGCGCCCGGGCGCGCACCTCGGCGGCATCGGCATGGGCCTGGTGCGGATGATCCGGCCGTGGAACGAGTGGCTGCTGGTCTGGGGCTACGACATCAACGAGGCCCCGCCCGCCGTCACCGACGCCGCCGCGCGCGAGATCGTGCACGACCTCGTCGGTGACGACACCATCGATGTGGAGATCACCTCGACGTCACTGTGGACGGTCAATCACAGCTATGCCACCGAGTACTCGGCGGGCCGGGTCTTCTGCGCGGGTGACGCCGTGCACCGGCACCCGCCGTCAAACGGGTTGGGCTCCAACACCTCCATCCAGGACGCGTACAACCTGGCGTGGAAGCTCGCCATGGTCGTGCGTGGCGAGGCCGGGCCGGAGTTGCTCGACACCTACACCGCGGAGCGTGCCCCGATCGGCAAGCAGATCGTCGATCGGGCCAACCTCAGCCGCGACCAGTTCGGGCCGATCTTCGCCGCGCTCGGCATCGCGGGTGGCGGAGACGAGACCGGCATCGTCGAAGGACTGCGGAAATGCTTCAGCCCGGACGCCGAAGGCGCCAAGCGCCGCGCCGAACTCGATGCCGCCATCGAGTTGAAGGACTACGAATTCAACGCCCACGGCGTCGAGATGAACCAGCGTTACGACTCGGCCGCCGTCCTCGATGACGGCAGCCCAGCCGAACTCACCGTCGCCGACCCCGAACTCCAGTACCAGCCCAGCACCCGTCCCGGTGCCCGCCTGCCGCATGTCTGGCTGGTGGACACCACCGGACACCGACTGTCCACATTGGACGTCGTTGGCGGCGGGAGTTTCGCGCTGGTGACCGGGGTGTCCGGCGGTGTCTGGGAATCCGCCGCCCAGCAGGCGGGCGCGGCGCTCGGAGTGCCGCTGAAAGTGGTCCGCGTCGGGTCGGTCGGGCTGCGTGACGCCTACGGCGAATGGGGTCGGCTCTCGGAGATCGACGAGGACGGCTGCCTGCTCGTCCGACCGGACGGCTACATCGCCTGGCGCAAGACCAGTGCGCCGGACGCGGCCGCCGAGGAACTGACCGACGCGCTCACCCGCGTCCTCCGGCGGTAGGGGCGAGGTCGTGCTCGATGCGCGCGCACGTGGCCAACAGAGCGGGCAGGATCTCGCCACGAAGCGCGCGCACGGTGGTCCGGCTGGCATGCGTCGAGACGTTGACAGCCGCGATCACCTGGCCGCGCCTGCTTCGAACCGGCGCGGCCACCGAGCGCAGACCGGTCTCGAGTTCCTGGTCCACCAGCGCCCAGCCCTGCCTGCGGACCCGGTCGAGCTGGGTCCGCAGCACCTCGGCCGAGGTGATCGTGTGCGATGTCAGGCTTTCCAACTCCACCCGACCCAGGTCGACGCTGTCCGCTCCGGCGAGAAGAACGTGGCCCATCGACGTGGCGTAGGCGGGGAAACGGGTGCCGATGTTGATCGACACCGCCATGATCCGCGAGACCGCCGACCGCGAGACGTAGACGATGTCGGTGCCTTCGAGCACCGACAACGAACTCGACTCGCCCACCTCGGCGGAAAGCCGTTCCAGGTGCGGCTGCGCGATCTCGGGCAGCGACATGCCCGACAGGAACGCGTAGCCCAGTTCGAGGACGCGGGCGGTGAGGGAGAAGCGCTTGCCGTCGGTGCGCACGTAACCGAGGTCGACCAGCGTCAGCAGGAACCGGCGTGCGGCGGCACGGGTCAGGCCGGTGGACCTCGCCACATCCGACAGCGTCAACTCCGCCGAACCCGCCCCGAACGCGGTGATCACCGCCAGCCCGCGTTCCAGCGACTGCACGAAGTGCGCGCCGCGTCCGGGCTCGGCCACGGTCACGCGGCCTTGAGTGCCCGCAGCGCCGCGAGCTCGTCCTCGGTCGGCGCCGGTGTGTTGCCCGGCTCCGGCACCACCTTCAGCTCCCAACCGGTCGCGGCCCGCACGTCATCGACGCTCACCCCGGGATGCACATCGGTCAGCACCAACTCGCTGGTCTCGGCGTCGGGCCGGAACACGCCGAGGTCGGTGATCACCAGGGTCGGACCAGCGCCACGCAGCCCCAACGCCGCGCGGTCGCCCTTGCCGCGCCCGTGCCCGAACGAGGTGATGAAGTCGACCCGGTCCACGAAGCTGCGCGCGCTCTGCCGCATCACGACGAACACCTCGCGGCAGGACGCGGCGATCTCGGGCGCCCCACCGGCGCCGGGCAGCCGCACCGACGGGGCGGCGTAGTCGCCGATCACGGTGGTGTTGATGTTGCCGAACCGGTCCAACTGCGCGGCGCCGAGGAAGCCGATGTCGATCCGACCGGGCTGCAACCAGTAGTTGAACACCTCGGGCACGCTGATCACCGCGTCGGCCGTCTCGGCCAGGATGCCGTCGCCGATCGAGGCGGGCAACCGGTGCGGCTTCGCGCCCAGCGCGCCGGACTCGTAGATGAGCACCAGATCCGGCGCGTGGCCGCGGCGGGCGAGATTGGCCGCCGTCGACGGCAGACCGATGCCCACGAAACACCGCTTGTCACCGGTCAGGGCGCGGGCGGCCGCGATCGACATCATCTCGTCGGAGCTGTAGGTCATGCCATCACCTCGGTGAGCCAGCGGGTGAACGCGTCGCGGTCGCGGCTGATGGGGTCCCAGTCCGCGTAGAAAGCGTTGTCGCGCTCGGAATAACCCTGCGCGTAGGAAGGGTGGGCGCCGCCGGGGACTACCGCGATCTTGGTGACCGCCCACGCGGGCAGCACGACCTCGCCGGGGACCGGGGTCAACGTGTCCACGATCTCCTCGACCGTGACCAGACTCCGCTTCGCGGCCAGAACGGCTTCCTTCTGCACGCCGACCAGGCCCCACATCTGCACCGTGCCGTTGCGGTCGGCGCGTTGGGCGTGGATGACGGTGACATCCGGGTTGATGGCCGGGACGGCGGTGAGTTGTTCGCCGGTGAAGGGGCACGTGATCGGCCTGATCGTGTCGGTGACCTCGACCAGGTCGGTGCCCACGTATCCGCGCAGTACGGCGAACGGGAGACCGGACGCCCCTGCCACGTAACGGTTCGCCATACCCGCGTGGCTGTGTTCCTCGATGTCCAGCGGTGTGGGCCAGCCGTGCTGGATGGCGTCTCGAAACCGGTGCAGGGAACCGACTCCAGGGTTGCCACCCCAGCTGAAGACGAGTTTGCTCGCACAGCCCGCGCCGATCATCTGGTCGTAGATGATGTCGGGGGTCATCCGGACCAGGGTGAGGTTTCTCCGGCCCTGCCTGATGATCTCTCTCCCGGCGGCCACCGGGATGAGGTGGGTGAAGCCTTCCATGGCGACGGTGTCGCCGTCGTGGACCAGGGTGTGGATGGCGTCGTGGAGGGAGACGATCTCGGCCATGCGACCCACCTCTTGTTCGCATTGCGTACATATGTGCTTGATACGAACTTATGAGGTCGTGCCGCGGGAGTCAACACCCGATCTTCGGACCGGCTCGCGGCCATCACCGCATCCGCGGAAATGTGGTGCTTTTACTGGAGTTTTGCCGATAGCCCCTGGTCAGGGACGCTCGCGTCGGTGAGGATGGCCCGATGTCCGATCCGAATGCCGAACCGCGCCTGGACGCCTGGGAGGCGCGGACCGACCTGCCGTTGACGTTGCTCGCCGTGGTGTTCCTGGCGGGCTACGCCTGGCAAGTGCTCGACGCCGCTCCGTCACCTGGGGTGGCGCTGTGGTTGGAGGTGGCCCTCTGGGTGATCTGGGCCGTGTTCGCCGCCGATTACCTTGTCCGATTCGCGCTGGCCAGGCGAAAAGGGCGATTCGTGTGGCGGCACCTGTTCGACCTGATCGTCGTGGCCCTGCCGATGGTCCGCCAGCTCCGCGCGCTGCGGCTGCTCACCATCATCAAGGTGCTCAACAAGCGGATCGACGCGAGCTTCCGAGGCAAACTGGGCGTCTACGTCGGTGGCACGACCCTGTTGGTCGCGTTCTGCGCGGCGCTCGCCGTGCTCGACGCGGAACGTCGGCACCCTGACGCCAGCATCACCACCTTCGGGGACGCGCTGTGGTGGACGCTCACCACGATCTCCACCGTCGGCTACGGCGACCGCTACCCGGTCACCCTGGAGGGCAGACTGGTGGCCGCGGCCCTGATGGTCGGCGGGATCGCGCTGCTCGGTGTGGTCACCGGGGTCATCGCGTCCTGGTTCGTGGAGAAGATCGCGGGCGCCGAGGCGTCGATCGAGAAGTCCACCACCGCCGAAATCTCCGCTTTGCGCGCCGAACTGGCCGCGTTGCGGGCCGATCTCGCCCTCGAACCCGTTCGCCCGGTGCGCGGATCGGAAAACGAGCGAGCGGACTGACGCGGGGGTGCCTCCAGCCACCACGTACTGCGTAAGGTTTGAGGGGACCTGCCCTTGGGCCATTTTGTCCACACCAGTGATCGCGAGCGCGTTGGCACAGAACCATTTCCGTCACGGCGTCCGGTCAACGTGGACGATGCCGCGCTTCCGTCACCTTCCTCGCCAAGCACGTCTCGAACCGGGTACCGATATCCGACAGGGGTAAGCTGTTCGAGGACGAAGTGCCCGATCGACTTTTCACCGGTACGGGGCGTCCTCGGACGGGCGAATTCCGCGACGCCGTCCGTCGGCGCGGCCAGACGACCATGTGGGTGTGGATGAGTAGGCGAGAAGATGACTGGTGACCGGCCCTCAGGCCCATTACTCGGGCCGCTCGACCCGTTTTGCTGGCTGCTCATCGTGCCGATGGCGGCTGTCGCTGTCGTGTTCTTCGCCAGCGACGCCGCCGTCATCGGGATCGCCGTGATCGTGTTCATCCTCGTCGTCGTGCTGTTCGACTGCTGGGCGAACCGCCACCGCGCCAAGGGCCGCGACCGGGGTGGCCCGCCGTCGCGTGCACCGCAGCAGGCCCGTCGCCGCTGACGAGGTAACTACTGTCACGCGAACTCTGTGTGCGGCTCATTCGTAGTGCTTCCCACTCCGATTTCCTTCAATTCCGTGGGTGACTTGAGTGAATCTCACAGTCACACCGTCGGCCCGGAGGCGTTGATGCACGGACACTGATCGCAAGGATGGGCTTGCCGATGTCAAGGTCAATCCCCGCGTAGATATCGCAGAAGCCACGGTGGACGCCATTCGAACGCGACGATCGGCGCTGGAAGAGGTGCCTCTGGATCTCGCTGTGCGACGCGGCCAGCTTTCTTCGACAACGCGGTGATCGCGATCAGCTCACCATTCATGACGCTCGTGGGGTGTACTACTCACTGACGGTGGTATTTCGCCGCCACGCGCACGAAAAAGGCCCGGCACCGTAGAGGCTGCCGGGCCCTGTTATCCGTTGTGGGCGATACTGGGATCGAACCAGTGACCCCTTCGGTGTGAACGAAGTGCTCTCCCGCTGAGCTAATCGCCCGCCGCAGGCGTTGCCTGCGTCGTTGGGGGAAGAGTACAGGATCGGGTCGGTCAGCCGAACAAGGGGGATCCAAGCCAGGGCCAGTCAATGCCGACCCAGCCGCCTACCAGCGCGAATCCGTTGAGTAGCCAGATGGTGACCACGACGATGACGCCGGTGAGCAGCAGTATGGCGATCCGGACGGCCAGGTGTTGACGGCGAAGCCACTCGGTCCAGGCGTCGTACTTGCCCTTGGCGAAGCGCAGGACGCGCTCGGCCCAGGTGAATTCGACGGCCAGGATGGCGAGGCCCGCGAAGACGACCA
Organism: Actinomycetota bacterium; assembly: GCA_030857905.1. GTDB lineage: Bacteria > Actinomycetota > Actinomycetes > Mycobacteriales > Pseudonocardiaceae > Actinokineospora. The sequence continues at coordinate 4,488 of JALZNB010000327.1, read as the reverse complement.
GCCACCCAGGACCGGGATACGGAATCATCACGATTCCGGCGATCAGGACCGCCCCGCCGACTATGGCCACGCCGATGCGCCATATGGTGCGGGTGGTGGCATTCCGGTCGACCCAGTTGGGCCGAATGGGGCGTTTCTCGCGTGTTTCGGCTGCCACGTCGGTACCGCCTTCCGAGTCTGTTGACATTCTGTGGGCTTCGGTGAGGGTTGGCCTGATCAGACCGGCGTGACCAGCGGCGACGTGGCAATAACCACAGCAGACCACACCTTCCCAGGTCAGCGCCGACTTCACCTTCGTAGTTGATATCAGGACACCAACATTCGTGCTTTGGGCGCTACCCATGAGAGGGAAAACCCGCCAGTATGGAAGTGCCTCGGAGCAGGTTAGTGACCGAGCGAAGTGGCACGACTGCCCTGCGCAGATGGTGGTGGACCAGATGGGTGATATTTGCCCCTCAGGCGTCCCGTTCAGCGTGTCGGCACGTCACACCGGTGGTAACTCAGTCGTTTGGCTGGGAAGGGAGCAGAAGGGTAGCGACGATGCGAAACGATCACGTGACACTGCGGTCGACAGCGGTGTTCGACCTCCTGGCGCCAAGGACCCCCGCGGTCCCGGTGAAGGTTGAGCTGCGCTACGACACCCGTGATCCGTACGCCGTGGTCGCCGCTTTCCGGACGGGCCGCGCGGGGTGGGTGGAGTGGGTCTACGCCCGCGACCTGCTCGCCGACGGCCTGATCGCGGAGGCGGGCGACGGCGATGTGCGCATCCGCCCTGCCGTCGACGACCCCGAGGTCGTGGTCATCGAACTGAGTTCGCCGTCCGGCCACGCCGTGTTCGAGGCCTCCGCGCAGGAACTCGCCGATTTCCTCGACCGCACCTACGACGTCGTCGTGCCGGGCAACGAACACCTGTGGGTCGACGTCGACGAGGCGCTCACGCACTTGATCTCCACCGATCTGACCTGAGCGAACACGGGTTGGGCACCCCCGATTTGGAGTCGTGAGAGCGGGTCGGATAGAGTTCCGCTCGCACCACGGCAGAGGGAACGCCGCGAGAACTTCCCAAAACTGGCGGCGTGCGGACGTAGCGCAGCTGGTAGCGCATCACCTTGCCAAGGTGAGGGTCGCGGGTTCGAATCCCGTCGTCCGCTCGGAAGCGGTTCGGCGGCTGCGCCGGTCCCTCCGAGGGTACGCCTTCGGGACACGGCGGAGTGGCCGAGTGGCTTAGGCAAGGGCCTGCAAAGCCCTGTACGCGGGTTCGATTCCCGCCTCCGCCTCGGGCGATTAGCTCAGTGGGAGAGCACTACCTTGACACGGTAGGGGTCACTGGTTCAATCCCAGTATCGCCCACCAGTTCGTTCTGCTGGTCAGACAACCCGTCGACGATTTTCGTCGGCGGGTTTTTCTGTTGTCGTAGGACGAATTGGGGTATTTGATCTTGACCTCTTTCGTGTCGTGGTAGGGGCATTGCTCCCATCGTTTTCGCAGGGCGCGAGCAGGCGTCGGCTCGGGGGGCGTGGGAGTGAATATCCCGGGCTCCGGGTCACCGAGCCGATGCAGCGCTCGCCGGCTGCCGTGTCCCGGACGAGTTCACTGTGGCCTTGGTGGCGCGGTGGCGGGTGAACCTTCGCGGGCCGGTGGATACGCCGGGTTCGTCGCGATCACCAGTCTGCCGTGGGGCGATGCGCGTTGCGGACAGGTTGGTGGGCGCGCGATGCGCCTGGTGGCTCCACCTACGCCGCGCGGTGCGGCCACGGCAGTGACCACAGGTCGGTCGGGGCTGGGGAACGCCGCACTCGCCTTTGGCCGCTCAATCTCCCGGCGGCCATCATGTCGCGCGGATCGTCAGGGCCTCCTCGCCACTCGTATTCGGGTTCTCTCGATGTAGGCCGGAGGAGAGCTGGGCATGGGGTACGAGCTGGACCGCGAGGCGTGGCCGGTGGTGCTCGACGAGGCCACCGTCACCCTGCTCACCGCCGGAGTACCGGTGACCGCGGCGCCGACCAGCGACATCGTGACCGCACTGGACTATGACCAGTACACCGTCGGCTACGAGCCTCGCGGACCGGCGAGATGGTGCGGGTCTCCATCGCCGACGCCGCCGAGCTGTGGCCGGTGTTCGCGAAGGACTCGGCCGAGGCCGGGTTCGGGAGTTTCCTGTCCGCGCCGCTGGTGATCAGCGATGGGCACTCCGGCGCGGTCAACTGCTACAGCGTGCGCGGCAACGGCTTCGCCGACCTCGACGTGAAGCTGCTCGACCTCTACACCGGCGCCGCCGCCGCATTGCGCGCCTACCGCCGCTACCGGCAAGCCCACGAGAACACCGAGCAGTTGCGTAAAGCGCTCATCAGCCGCGCGGTGATCGACCAAGTCAAGGGCATCCTGATGGCTCTGCACCAGATTCCCGCAGAAGAGGCGTTCGTCTTAGGGTCACCCAACACAAAATAGAGAGGACGGGCCCGGGGTCTGGGGGCCAAGGCGAGACCCGGCGTTGACCCGCTACGCCGAGGGCAACAACGCAACCTGTGCCGACGCGGCAACCGCATCAAGGGGTGGCCCGATCGTTGTGGTGTGACCTGGCCCAGACTGGGTATTTCGCATGGCATGACGACTTCAACGCCTCCGCTGAAAGCCCTCGCGCTCGTCTGCACCTTGTCACCCTCCCCAACCGAGTCCAGCAGCCAGCTCATCGCCGACCAGGTATTGAGTGCCCTCGCCGAGCACGGGGTCGCGGGGGAGAGCGTCCGGTTGGTCGACCACGACGTGAAGCCGGGTGTGCTCACTGACATGGGGGCCGGTGACGAGTGGCCGTCCATTCGGGAGCGGATGCTCGCGGCGGACATCCTCCTGGTGTCGACACCGATATGGATGGGTCAGCACAGCAGCGTGGCGCAGCGGGCGATGGAGCGCCTGGACGGTGAACTGTCCGAAGAGGACGATGAGGGCAGGCTGTTGACCTACGGCAAGGTCGGGGTGGTGGCCGTGGTCGGCAACGAGGACGGCGCGCACAAGGTCAGTGCCGATCTGTTCCAGTGCCTCAACGACGTCGGGTTCACGATTCCGGCCGGTGGCGTCACGTACTGGAACGGCGAGGCGATGCAGGGCAAGGACTACAAGGACCTGGACGAGACGCCGGAGGCGACCGCGAGCACCACGAAGACCCTCGCGGCCAATGCCGTGCACCTGGCGAAGTTGCTCAAGTCCGAGCAGTACCCGCCGAGTTGAGCGGGAAACGCCACGCGATCGGCGATGTGCTTCACCGGCCGGGTACCGCTGGACTCTTGGGGCAGGACACGGCCCGCGCCGGCATCCTCCATGACTCCGACGATCATCACCCGGATTCGTCGGTCACCGTGCAAGCGGCCCTGACCGGTTTCGACTCCGGTGATCCCCGCTGCCGCAGGAAGACGCTGAGCACGGCCATCGATCCGATGGCCAAGAACTCCGACTGCCAGTTCTCCGCCACGTCCACCGCGAATTTCGAGGACACCAGGTCGCCGCCGTCACTGGGCAGCCGGTCGTTGACATCCGCGTGGCCCGACAACGCCTGGCCCACCAGTGCGAGTAGGAACAGCACGTCGAAGCCGAGGCCCAACCCGTTGTCCCGAACGAACTTCCGCACTGTCACCTCATGAGGCCGATGACGATGAAGTAGAGCAGCGACCCGACCACGAGGAGCGGGTAGGCGGTGAAGACGATCTTGGCGCCGGTGTCGCCGCTCCCGCCCCACCCACTTCGCGGTCGTAGGGTCGTTCACCGTTCGGGGTGCACCCCGCCCCGGAAATCCGCCAGCCGACGGCCTTTTCCCGCAGGAACACCGTGTCGTCCCCGGCGCGCGCCTGTGCCGCGTCGCCCCACACCTGGATGTCCCACACAGTGCCGCGTGGAATGTTCAGCGCGGCGCAGTCCACGTCCTCGGCGGTCAGCGAGCCAATGTCATTTTGGGGCTGGACAACTTCGTGATCGGGCAGCACCTTGATCGCGCTGTCCGGCCGTGGGGTGGGTCGAAACTCGCACAGTCCGACGAATGCCAAATTGCTGTGCCGCTAGTCGGTCGCTGTCAGTATGCGCGAGTTGACCTGCGGTCAGTCCGGGTATCGCGGGCGCGTCCAGAACCGCATACGCCACTGCAACGGCCCTCCGTCTCTAATGGGCGCGTGAAGCGGAATGTATCGCTGTCAGCGCGCAGAATCGTGCTTGTCAGCTTGGTGATCCTGGCCCTGGCGAGCGCGGTGTTCGCCGCGCGGCGGCCGCTGATGATGGCTGCTCCGAGGTGCATGGCCGGGCAGTGGCACGGCTGCTTCGATACGCAGAACGGTGTGGTGTTCATGACGCTGGTCGGGCTGCCGTTGGCCGGGCTGGTGGTGTGGGTCCTGGCGCGTCACCGGCGTGCCGACGACGTCACGTCGGCATGGCGGATGTCGCTGTCCGAGGTGGGCATGGTTTACGGGACGGTGCCGTTCGTATGGATGACCATGACGCCGGGCT
>JALZNB010000056.1 GCA_030857905.1 Actinomycetota bacterium | reverse complement strand
GTGCAGGACCGTGCCGCCGCACCCGCGCTGCTGGAGGCCGCGCTGGCCGCGGGACACGAGGGTGTGATGGTCAAGTCCCTCGAGGCGCCCTACGCGGCCGGCCGGCGGGGCAAGGCATGGCAGAAGGTCAAGCCGGTGCACACCCTCGACCTGATCGTGCTGGGCGCCGAGTGGGGGCACGGCAGGCGCACCGGGATGCTGTCGAACCTGCACCTCGGCGCGCGCGACCCCGACGGAGGGCCGCCGGTGATGGTCGGCAAGACGTTCAAGGGCCTCACCGACGTGCTGCTGCGCTGGCAGACCGAGGAATTCCCGCGCCACGAGAGTCACCGCGACGACTGGGTGGTCCATCTGCGGCCGGAGATCGTGGTGGAGATCGCCATCGACGGGGTGCAGGCCAGCACCCGCTACCCCGGCGGAGTGGCGCTGCGATTCGCCCGAGTGCTGCGGTATCGACCCGACAAACGGGCGAGTGACGCTGACACCATCAACGCGATTCGCGACATGCTGGGCTAGCAATCACAAAACCCGTACCGTTGGCCTGTGCGCTTCTACGACGGTCGACCCAGCCACGATCTCACCTACGACGACGTTTTCCTGATGCCCGGCCGCTCGTCGGTCGAGAGCAGGTTCGGTGTCGATCTGTCCACATCGGATGGAACAGGCGCCACCATTCCGCTGGTCGTGGCGAACATGACGGCGGTCGCGGGCAGGCGCATGGCCGAGACGGTCGCCCGCCGCGGCGGGCTGGTCGTGCTGCCCCAGGACGTCGACACCGACGTGGTCGGCGACATCGTGCGCTGGGTGAAGACCCGGCACCCGGTGTGGGACCCCCCGCTGGTGCTCACCGCCGCCGATTCGGTCGCCGACGCGCTCAACCTGCTGCCCAAGCGGGCGCACGGCGCGGTGATCGTCGTCGACGCCGACGGCAAACCAACCGGTGTCGTGAACGAAGCCGCCTGTCTCGGCGTCGATCGGTTCACCCGGGTCGGTGAAGTCACCGATCCCGATGTGCTGACGCTGCCCATCGACACCCTCCCGCGCGCGGTGTTCGACCAGCTCCACGGCCGCGCGGCCAAGGTCGCCGTCGCGGTCGACGCCGATGGGCGGCTCGCGGGCATCCTCACCGAACTCGGCACCCTGCGCGCCGACATCTACAACCCAGCCCTCGACGCGTCCGGCAGCCTCCGCGTCGCGGCCGCGGTCGGGGTCAACGGCGACGTGGCCGCCAAGGCGAAAGCGCTGCTCACCGCAGGTGTGGACGCGCTCGTGGTCGACACGGCCCATGGCCACCAGGAGAAGATGCTGACCGCTCTGCGCGCCGTGCGCACGGTCGACCCCAGCGTCCCCGTTGTCGCGGGCAACGTGGTGACACCGGAAGGTGTGCGCGACCTGATCGAGGCGGGCGCCGACGTCATCAAGGTCGGCGTCGGCCCGGGCGCGATGTGCACCACCCGGATGATGACCGGCGTCGGCCGCCCCCAGTTCTCCGCGGTGGCCGAGTGCGCGGCCGAGGCCAGGTCACTCGGCAAACACATCTGGGCGGACGGCGGCGTCCGCCACCCGCGCGACGTGGCCCTGGCCCTGGCGGCGGGCGCGTCGAGTGTGATGGTCGGCTCGTGGTTCGCGGGCACGTACGAGTCCCCCGGCGACCTGCACCGCGACGAGCAGGGACGCCCCTACAAGGAGTCGTTCGGCATGGCGTCGAAGCGAGCGGTGACCGCGAGGACGCGCACCGACAGCGGGTTCGACCGAGCACGCAAAGCACTGTTCGAGGAAGGCATCTCGTCGTCGCGGATGCGCCTGGACCCGACAGCACCAGGAGTGGAAGACCTGATCGACTCGATCTGCTCGGGCGTGCGGTCGGCCTGCACCTACGCGGGCGCACACGACTTGACCGAGTTCTTCGAGCGCTCGGTCGTCGGCGTGCAGTCGGCGGCCGGTTTCGCCGAAGGACGCCCGCTGCCCTCGGGCTGGTAACTGTCACGATGAGGTGCTCCAAAGAAACCCAACCACCCACAATCGTGACGCCCTCAACGGTCCCCCACCCACCCAACCAGGCTAGTGCCACAAACGAGCGTCCTAGTGCGCGAAGTGGCGAGTACCCGTCAGGTACAGCGCGACCCCGGCAGCCTCCGCGGCGGCGATGACCTCGTTGTCGCGAACCGAGCCGCCGGGCTGCACGACAGCGCGCACTCCCGCGTCCAGCAACACCTGAAGGCCGTCCGGGAACGGGAAGAACGCGTCCGAGGCGGCGACCGCGCCCGACGCGCGCTCACCCGCCCGGGTCACCGCGAGCCGGGCGGCGTCGACGCGGTTGACCTGGCCCATGCCGCAACCGACGGTGGCGCCCGCGTGTGCGAGCAGGATCGCGTTGGACTTCACCGCGCGGCAGGCACGCCACGCGAAGCGCAGGTCGGCGAGGGTGGCGTCGTCCACCGCGGCACCGGTGGCCAGTGTCCACTTGGCCGGGTCGTCGCCCTCGGCGTCGATCGCGTCCGAGGTCTGCACCAGCATGCCGCCGGACACAACGCGCATCTCGGTGCCGCCGCGGTGCGGCGGTGTGGCGACCAGGATGCGCACGTTCTTCTTGCGAGTCAACACTTCCACCGCGCCGTCGGCGTAGGCGGGCGCCACGATGACCTCGGTGAACACCTCGGCGACCTGCTCGGCCATCTCCACGGTGACCTCGCGGTTGGCCGCGATGACCCCGCCGAAGGCGCTGACCGGGTCGCACGCGTGCGCGTCACGGTGCGCCCGTGCGATGTCCACGGTGGACACCGCGATGCCACAGGGGTTGGCGTGCTTGATGATCGCCACGCACGGGTCGTCGTGGTCGTGGGCCGCCCGCCATGCGGCGTCGGCGTCGACGTAGTTGTTGTACGACATCTCCTTGCCGTGCAACTGGGTCGACGTCGCCAGCCCCGTGGAACCGTCGCCCTGGGTGTAGATGGCGGCCCGCTGGTGCGGGTTCTCGCCGTAGCGCAGGACATTGTGGCGCTGCCACGTCCCGCCGACCCAGCCCGGGAATCCGGAACCCTCGTCGTCGGGCGCCAGTGTGCCGCCGATCCAGGACGCCACGGCCACGTCGTAGGACGCGGTGTGCCGATACGCGGCGGCGGCGAGCGACTGTCGATCGCCCAAGGTGAATCCGCCCGCGGCGACCTCGTCGAGCATCCACCGGTACCGCGACGGGTCGACCACGACCGCCACGCTCGCGTGGTTCTTCGCCGCGGCGCGCACCATCGCCGGGCCGCCGATGTCGATCTGCTCGACGCACTCGTCGGGCGACGCGCCGGAGGCGACCGTCTTGACGAACGGGTACAGGTTCACCACCAGCAGGTCGAACGGCGTGATGCCGAGATCGGCGAGCTGCTCGACGTGCGCCGGGTTGCGGGTGTCGGCGAGCAGGCCCGCGTGCACCTTCGGGTGCAGCGTCTTGACCCGGCCGTCGAACGACTCGGGAAAACCGGTGACCTTCTCGACCGGGGTGACCGGCACACCGGCGTCGGCGATGGTCTTCGCCGTTCCGCCGGTCGACACGATCTCCACCCCGGCCGCGTGCAGCCCGGTGGCCAGCTCCAGCAGGCCCGACTTGTCCGACACGCCGATCAGCGCTCGGCGCACCGGCTTGCGCTGGGCAGAATCCGTCACGGGATGCTCACCTTTCGTCCGTCCACTGTGTAGCCGTGGCGGGTCATCCTGGCGATCACATCGACCAGGAGCCGCCGCTCCACCGTTTTGATTCGTTCGTGCAGGCTTGCCGCGTCATCGCCGGGAGCCACCGCGACGGGCTCCTGGGCGATGATCGGGCCGGTGTCGACGCCCGCGTCGACCAGGTGAACCGTGCTGCCGGTGACCCGGACGCCGTAGGCGAGCGCGTCGGTCACCGCGTGCGCGCCGGGGAACGACGGCAGCAGGGCCGGGTGGGTGTTCACGACGCGGCCGCCGAAGCGGGCGAGGACCGATGGGCCGAGAATCCTCATGAATCCGGCCGAGACGACCAGGTCGGGCTCGTGCGCGGCGATCGCGTCGGCGAGCGCGACGTCCCACGCGGCGCGGTCGGGGTAATCACCGACGCGGACGGTGAACCCCGGCACGGCGGCGCGTTCGGCCCTGGCGAGGCCCTCGATCCCGGCCCGGTCGGCCCCGACGGCCACCACACGGGCGGGGAACTCGGCTGATCCGGTCTCGTCGAGCAGGGCCTGTAGCAGCGTGCCCGAACCCGACACCAGGACGACGATCCTGGCCTGCGCGGCAGGCTGGTACTGGGAACTCAGCGTGGTCTCCTGCGAGAGCCGGAACGGGAATGGGACCAGCCTAAGACGTGCTGAGTTGACCTTCCTCAGCGCCCCGTGTCCGACTCGGGGTCCGCCTTCGGTTCGCTCTCGGTCACCTCGTCCGCGTCGACATCGGCTTCGATGTCCTCGTCGACCGGCTCCACGTTCTCGGCGTCGTCCGCCACCGAGTCCTCTTCCAGGGAATCCTCTCCCGCGAACTCTTCCTCGGCGACTTCTTCTTCGGGGTCGTCGAGCAGTCCGACCGGTCCTTCGTGGACCGGTCGCGGCCCGCCGAACCACGTGACCAGTCCCGCCGGGATCGCCACCCACGCGACCAGCGCGACCGACAGCGCCGTCGCCCGCAGGTCGACAGGATCGAACGGTCCCCCACCGAGCGCGCCACTCGCGCTGCCACCCAGCACCGCGAAGCTCACCGCGACCACGACCGAGGCGACCGCCACCACCCGTAGCCGCGCCACCGGCGACTGGTCGACCTCGCGCAGCATCCGGCCGACCATCACACCGACCGCCAACGGCAACAGGAACAGCACCGGCCACCACGGCGCTCGGACCTCCGGCAGCGCGCTGAGCAGTGGCAGCGCGGGCACTGGTCCGCCGGTGAAGTCCAGCGGTCCGATCGAGACCAGGCCAAGCGCGAAACCGGGACCCGCCGCGAACGCCGTCCCCGCGATCACCGCGTTGGGCAGGTAGCCGACCGACAACAACAACATGCCAATGCCGCCGCCGACACCATCGTGCGCGAACATCTCTCGTGCGGCGGTGAACGAGGTGGCGAGTCCGAAGAAGACGGTCGCCGCACCGATGGCCAACAACGCCGCGACCGCGAGGAGTCCGACCCGCAATCCACGCAGCGCCAGGGCGTCGAGTCGATCGAGGGCCCAGTCCGGCAGCCCGATCCGGCGCACCACACCGACGCCCGCGGCGACACCCGACAGCAGCGCCGGGTAGTAGAACCCGGCGAGCGGGTCGGCGGTGACCGGACCGCCCGCGCACACCAGTGCGGCGACCAGACCGAAGGCCGCGTGCGCGGCGATGACAGCGAACACGATCCGTGACGCGGCCTTGGCGTCGGCGTCGATCCGTTCGACCGCGCCCGCGGCCGTCTTGCCGATCAACAGCATCAGCAACAACGTCGGCAGTAGGGGAAGCGCACCGAGTCGAGCACCCTGGATATCGATGGGAACCTGGTGTCCGGCAAGCCATCCCGGCAGTGCGCCCTGCAACACGCCAAGGGTGGTGAAGTGCGCCCGAGGGGCGAGGGCCGCGACCAACGCGAGCGACGCGGCGACGGCGACATAGCCGACGAGCAGTGGCCCGAGAGCGGCGATGAGAAGAACCCGGGCCCGTGCTCCCGCGGTCTTCGTGGGTCCGGCCAGGGTCGCGTCGGACTCCGCGGCCGCGGACTGCGTCAGCGCCATGAGCGCCACTCTGACATCCAGGTTGCGCCGAACGGGTGAGCCACGCCGCCGACGGCCGAACCGGTGGACACGATCACCCCCACACGCGAAACGGCACCGGTCGCCCGGTGCCGTTTCGGTGTTCGTCCTGCTCAGCCCTGCTGCTGCTGCGGGTATCCGCCCGGCGGGGTTCCCGGCGGCGGCTGCTGCCCGAACTGGCCCTGCTGCGGGGCGAACGTGGTCTGCTGGCCCTGCGGCGGCGGAACGTAGGTCGTCTGCTGACCCTGCTGACCCTGCTGCTGCGGCTGGCCGAACTGGCCCGGCTGCCCCTGCTGCTGGAACGGCGCGGACGGCGGGTTGTAGCCACCCGGCTGTCCGAAGTGGCCCTGCGGCGCGCTCGGCTGCGGCGTCTTGACGATGCCGTTGTCGAACAGGAACGCGCCGACGGCGGCCGCGGTCTGGATCAGACCGAAGATGACCAACAGGATCACACCGACGCCCGCGTCACCACCGAAGAGGTTGAACAGGATCGTCAGCCACGCCGCGAGGGCGAACGCCGCGGGCGCGATGCCCGGCTTCTTGTTCTCCACCGGCAGCACGACCTGCGCGGACAACAGGCCCGCGATCAGGAACATCCCCGGGATGAGCGAGGTCACGTCGAAGAAGTTCGCCGTGGAACCGTCGATGACGCTCGCGAAACCGAGGAAGAAGTTCAACAGGCCGAGGCCCGCGACCGCGAGGTGCAGGATCTGCGGCAACGCGAGCTTGGGGCCCGCTGGCGCCGCCTGCGGGTAACCCTGCGGTGGCTGCTGCGGTCCCTGCCCCGGGTAACCGCCGCCCGGTGCATTGCCTGGATAGGTCATCGCGTGCTCTCCTCAGCTCGCTCAACGCGCAAGAACAAATCAAGAGCCGGCGAGTTCGCTAGCCCATCTCGACACTGCGACGGATACCGACACCCGCCGGTTCCAGCGGAAACGACATTCGCCGAACCCGTGGCGGCCGACCCCCGCAATGATGTGGGGCCGGACGCTACCAGCG